>CACWOG010000184.1 GCA_902762455.1 uncultured Bacteroidia bacterium
TAGTTGTACGAAAAACCATTCTTCTTGCCGTCGCGGTAAGTGATTGACTTTTCAAGGTTTCCGTCGGGAGCATAGAAATTCCAGATGCTGTCGAGTTCGAACATTGTGCGTTTGCCTTCCGATTTCAGAGTGCCGTCCTCGTAATAGCTTTTCCAGAATCCGTCGGGCTTGCCGTTTAGCATCTGCCCTTCGCTCGACACGGCACCGTTGGGATAGCGGTACTGCACAAATCCGTCGTTCTGCGCAAATGCGAACTGCACAAGAAGCAGGGAAAAAATCAAAGGCAATATCTTGGCGGAAAATCTCATTAATTAACGAATTTCAGGCAGTCCTTCGTATGAATCGCCTTCTATGATTGTGTATTTGAAAGCATTTTCCTCAACTTGACGGTCGAAGAACATAATGGCGTTCAGGTGGTCGATTTCGTGCTGGAATATGTGTGCAGTGTATTGCTGGTTGATTTTTTCCTCGTGGAACACTCCATCAACATCATAATAAGTAACCTTCACCCAAGTAGCACGGTACGAAAATTCGCCAATTTCCGGGTAATTGCTACCGCTTGGTACAGAAAGGCAACCGTCGCTGCGACGTACAACCGAATCGGAATATTCCACAATCTGCGGATTGAAATAGTATTCCCACGGATGGCTTGCAAAAATGCCAGAACCTTCAGTCTTGTCCCAGCGTTGCAAGCATACCACCTTGCGGTTTATGCCCACCTGCGGAGCCGCTATGCCAACGCCTGTTGTCCTTGCCGCCTGATACATCCTTTCTGCCAAATAGTTCCAGATTGTATCTTCCAAATTGACATTTATTGACTGTGTACGCAAAATTGCCGAGTCGGGTTGTTCGAAAATGTTGAGAATGCGCAGATTAGTGGTTTCGGCAGTTGCTGTTTCGTATTCTGCATCGGTAACGTGGCGGGCAGGTGAAAATGCGTAAAGCATATTCACATCCGATACACCACAATCGTTGTAAGCCCAGACATAGATGCGATAACTGCTGCTCGAATCTATTGGTTGTCCGTATGTTACAGTGGTTGTTGTTCCCAAATCCACAGCCGATTCGTAATTGTTTGAATAGCAATATTTGTAACCGTCGGCACCTTCAACTGGCTGCCAAGTCCAGCTAATCAAGTCCATATTGCACACGCTGTCGTAGTTGGAAATAAGGTCGGGTCGGATGTTCTGTATTCCTGTGAAATCGAACAGATACTGGGTACTTGCCGTCGGATTGTCGGTTTGTTCGCGCGAAATGACCTCGCCACACGAGTTGGAATACATCGTAAAACGAAGCTGGTCGCCGCTATGGAAGACAAAACCTCCATTTGAAAGCAGTGATTTAGACTGGATAACCGAAGTTTTACCGATGCTTTGGATAGAACAGCGAGAAGAAGTGTCGCCAGTGTTCACAACCGACACCGAAGCCTCGGCACCATCGCACGACAAGGTTACAATGGCATTGCGTGGACTTCCGAAAACCTTGAAGTTGTTGTAGCCGTATTCTACAGCAAAATCGCCAGTACAGCAAAGTCTTCCGCTGGTATCATAAAGGCTTACCTTTACTTTCTTGTTTGGGGCACAAAAGCTAATACGCAAACCGAATTGTCAATAGCATCAAAATGCCACGACTCAGCACGAAGCTTCCCATCCGTTTCCTGATCCACCTCTATGCCAGCAAGCACATTTACCTTCAGTGAAGCTGTGGACGAATACAGCATCGTGTCACACTGCGACGACAAATTTTCTACATAAATACTATCGACAGAAAGCTGAGAACCGCTCTGGTTCATAACAAAACTGAATGTAAATCTTGCCCTCTGTGCAAACGAAACCAATGATGCAAACACCAATATTGCAATAACAAATAATCTGTTCATAATAGAATTTTTAGGAAACAAAGATAAGTAAAAAAATTAAAATCAGAAAAAGGAGTACGTCATTCCGCAAAACAGGACGAACAGCATAAGATACGTTGCTTGTGAGTCCGTTTATGCGGAATCTCCCATTAGTACTCGAAGGAGATTACGGATAGCAGTCTTCTCAACGCTCTCCGTAACGTATCGCGTGTTACGACTAGCTTCCGAAATGACATTATTGTCTCATAAACTTGCAAGTGTATGCATTGTTTGCATTGTACATTCTTACAAAGTACAGTCCTGCTGACAAGTCGGAAATGTCAACGCAAGCACCTTCCCATTTCGACGAAGCATCGGTAACAAGTGTTTTCACAACAGCGCCCTGCTGGTTGATGATTTCAACGCTGTATCTGCCTTCGTCAACATTGTTTGAAATGAAATAAAGCACTTCGGTTGCGGGATTCGGGAAACACTTGATGTAGCCGTTTTCTGTTGCAAGACTTATTGTTGAGGGATTTCCGTCTGGCTCAACGACAAACACGTGTGGGTCAGTTTCGCCGATGTATGGATGTGTCTGAACTTGTCCGAACTCGGTTTCCGCCTTTATGTAGTACGAAACTTTCTGTCCGTGCTGCAATCCTTCAAAGGTAAACGAATATTCATCGCCAGAAACATTTGTCATTGCTTCCGAAATGTATTCTCCATCGTCAATCTTGAAGAAAACTTCGGCACTTGTGATAGCACCGCCATTGCCGAGAGTGTAGATGTCGGCAGTGATTGTGTACGACTCGGCATATTCCACTGTGTCGAGGATAGGGTAGTGGGCAATACGAAGCATATCGAAGCGCGGAACTTCGTGAGTACGGCAATGCAGAGCATCGGTCCCTTCCCACGGAGCACTGCTGATAGGGGTGAAGCCAATGACCTCGTAGCCCGGCATTGCTTCCTCGTAAACAGCCTTTGCGTTGGCATTGTTGGTCGCGTCGTTGTTGGGGAAAGCGAGGTAAACTTTTTTATTAAGTATAAGCGAGTTGGAATAAGGTTGGCTGTTGGGGCTGTATGTACGATAAACCTTGTACTTGTTACCGTAGGAACTTGTCTGATTTGCCCAGTAGTCGGCCATAGCTTCGTAGGCGGCGTACTGCGAATTGCTTGTTGGCACGCGTGTGATTACAACCTTGTCAACATCAATGAACTTGCCCCAGCAGTCGATGTGTGCAATGTAGTCGTTCAGCGGGTCGTCGAGGTGCATATAGTTTGTGATGCCAAGGTAATTCTTAAAAATTGTGTCGAGTTGTGCTGGAGTGTAGGTGTATCCGTCTTCTGAATTTTCGACATCCAAAGATGCTGAGCATGATGCAGCAACGCCAAGTCCATCAGTCATGTAGTTTCCGCCAGTATGCACTACATTCATACCAAAAACTGGCTTGTCGAAATAGGAGCCGAAATAATTTGTAATTTCATCATCGTTTGGGCGCGGACGGTTGTAAACATAGTCAATCATTCCAACCTGCTTGTCTCCGTATTCGATAAACCACGGGCTGTAGTCGCGGCACCAGTACGAATCTATGCTGTGGCTTACAAATTTCAAGTGATTCATATTTACTCCGTTGTTCTGCAAGGTCGCACTTACAGACGACTGGTTGCTTGAAGCACATATCAAGTAAACGGTATCTTCCTGTGAAAGTTCTGCAATCAGCGAATAAGGAACGCCAAAACTTACACCAAAAAAGCTTGAAGGGGCAGCTACAATTACGCCCTGATTCGGTTCAAATTCGGCTATGCTTCGCGGATTCTCGGGAGGGTTGGTGACGATGAGGTCGCGGGTATTTTTTTGCGAAGAAAGTTCTTCCCACCGCAAAGCGTGATATTTACCGCGTAGTTCCTGCGGAATTTCCTGTGCAAAAATTACTGAAACACATAAAATTGCAATGACTGATAATATTACATTCTTCATATTTTGACTATTTATATCTATTGTCTACTAAAAAAGGAACGTCATTCCACAAAGCAGAGTGAACCGACTAAGGAACGTGTCGTGTGAACTCGCTTATGCGGTACCTTCAGCTCGGCGTAGCCAATCTCCCATTAGTACTCAAAGGAGATTACGGATAGCAGTCTTCACAACGCTCCCCGTTCCGTATCGCGTGTTACGACTAGCTTCCGAAATGACAAGTTTTGATATGCATTGTTTTAATTTTAAGCGGTTACTGATAATTAAAATGGCACTGCGCTTTCACGCAATGCCATTATGGAGAAAATCAAATGTTATCTTACTATTGACAAATTCCTTGTTATCACCGTAGTGCCGATGTTTGCCTTTACAATGTACATACCATCCTTCAGGTCGGAAATGTTGATTGACATGAGGTTTTCGCCCGACTGCATATTGGTTCTGTCGATAGTCTTGACCAACTGTCCTACAGCATTGTAAATTTCAATTGAAACGTTGCTGTCTTCGGTAAGGTTGATATTAATATAGGTATTGTCGCTTGATGGGTTAGGGTAGATTGAAACGTCATTCTTTGAAGTTCCGTTCAGACCGATTGCATTTGTTGAGAAATGAGCGACGTATGTTACATTTTCTGTTGCAACAATTTGGCGCGGATTGTCGGTGTTGCCGTCACTCCAAGAAATGAAATTGTGACCTTCTGCGGGAAGAGCCTCAATGGTTACGTTTGCATTTGCTTCGTAAACGCCGCTGCCAGTAACAGTGCCGTGTTCTTCGTTGTCGCTAACTGCATTTATTACAACGCCAGAAGTCATACTTCCTAATTTTGGGAAAGTAATATTGTCAATCCAAGCGCAGTCGCTACCGCCAGTAGTATTGACATCCTTTACATACGACCACTTAAGTGTGTGGATTCCTGCTGTTACAGGATAAGTCTGAAGGCTCCAGTTGTCGCTTGTTCCTGCCCATTGCCCCTTCATTTCACCGTCAACGTAGAAAGCAAGGTAGTCGTAATAATTTGTTCCGCTTGACCACCAGCTTGAACCTGGATTTTCGCTCGAAACCTTCTTGTAGAAAGATACGTTTCCATTGTCAAGAACATTGATGGTAATGACAAGGTCGGTGTTGGTACTGTTACCTATGGCACCTGATTTTGCGCAGTACTGACCTTCGTATGCACCTGTAGAAACAATTGTCCAGCGGACCGAACTGCTGTTTTGCCAAGCATAGGTATTGAAGCTGTTGCTTTCCCAGTCTTCCATTTGGGATACAAGTGCAATATCTATTATCATGCCGTCCATATATGCTCCCGAAACCGCATAGACGGAGAAACTTGCATTTGATTCCGATAATGTTTCGGCAGCCGTTGCAAGGAATTCTATGTTTTGTGATGCGCCAGCGTTTACCACAGGTACGTCAACTGCTTCCGAAACGATTGTTATACCTTCTGTCATACAGCTTAATCTTGCTGTTCCTGCAGCAAGCGGAGCGTGACCATTGTTAGATACCTTGAAGATGAGCTTTACGGTTTCTCCTGCATCAAAAGCACCATTGTTGTTGCCACCTTCCGAGTCGTTTATACGTACAAAGGCAATCTGTGGTTTCGGTGCGTTTATGGTTATCGAGAATTCTCCGCTTCTCGTATCAAGGTTGTCTCCCGATATGCTATACGACATCGGGATAACAGCCTGGTCTTCAATGCCGTCGCGAACCGAAAAAGTAAATGCGTCTTCCTTTGTCGTTGTGCTGTTTGCAGCAATGTCGCCAAACGATTCGTTGTTGTCGCTTATTGTAACGTCGTTGCTCGTTGAAGAGATTGCCAAACTTACATTGCTGGCAGTTTCAACGCCTACATTATTTAAGGTATAGTTCAACTTGATTGTTTCTCCGTTGTCAACAGCTCCATTGTTGTTGCCTTCGTTGTCGTTGATAGTGTAGCCACCGTTTACCACGTATGGACCTTCGGGAACAATCACCATTATTTCTGCTTGATAAGTTACCTTGTTGTAGGCTGTTGCAGTGAGTTTTACGGTGCAAGGTTCTTCTATTGCGGTGAGGTTGATTGTTGCAGTTCCGTTGTTGGCATAACCAGCACCGAGGATTACAACTTCGCCGTTAACTACCCTTGTGATTGCAATAAGGGTTTCGTCTGCATTGCTATTTACTTCGATTTCGTTCTGACCTACGGTAAGTGCGCTTGGATGAGAAACTGTCATTTCCTGCGGAGTCTTGCTGCGGAACATTGTTGACGGGTCGCCGAAGATAGTCCATGTATCGGCAGTGCCGGGTCCATCGCCATCATTACCCGAACTTGGATGGTCTTGTATCATACGGAAATATCCATTGAACGTAATACCTCCGATAGTTCTTTTGATGTTATTCTGTAACGATTCGGTGATGATGTCAACCATTTCGTCCTGAGCGGTCATTGGCGGAGTCCAGTCCTGATTGATTGTAGAACCGAGGAATGCAAGTGCGCCAGTAGGATTTCCGTTCTTGCTTGCGCGAAGCCAAGCCTCTGCAAAGCAAGTATTTCCGTTGAAGTCGCCATTAACGCAAGCAACACTTATTATAAATGGGAGTTTGTTTTC
>CACWOG010000185.1 GCA_902762455.1 uncultured Bacteroidia bacterium
TGGTCCATCCATTTAACCTTGTCATCCAACTGCTCAACAGTATATTTTAATTCAGGATCGAACTTCAATATATTAATTGAGTATGTTCTCTTGTCAAGCAAAAGCCCATAATATACATACGCAGTAAGCAAACGGCTCGGGTTACCTGTATACGGCCCCATAATAGCTAACGAAACAAAATGGTCTGCTGTAAGATTACCGATTTGCTTGCCATCTTTATTTACGGTATACTTTGTAGTATTTCCATAAGTTTTTACCTCAAACTTCATCGTTCCAATATGTATTGATTCGATAGTCCCATCTTCACTCATAGAACCTTTGTACTCGCCACGGTTATTTGTAAACTTGCCAGTGCTTGGGTCGTACTTAATTACATCGCCTTTCTTGTTGCCCGCAATATCGCAGAGCATTGTAATCTCGAGTGTTTCGGGATTCCATGTACAAGCTTGCAATTCGCCGTCTCTACCTACAGAAAAAGTTGCTGGACCATTCTTTGCATCTTTTGCATCGCCTGTAGGCGTTTCCATTGCTTTTTCCTGTTTTGACTGCTGTGATTTATTTTTTATTGCCTTTGCGATTCCGCCCAAAAGTTGAGCATCGGCATTATAACTTACTCCAAACATAATGACTAATAATGCCACCATCTTGAAAAATGTACTAATTCTTGCCATAACTATATTATTTTAAAATTATCTAATTTGTTACTTATTTCAATTATATCTTATTGTTGTTTAATAATTTATTCTTTTACAGCAAACCACTTATTCTTAGTATAAAGATAATGTTTTCCTATTGAAGGATGTGCTTCTTGTATCCTCGATGAACCAAACTGACCTCCGCCCATATAATCTTGCTTTACTATAAAATCTTTTTTCAACTTTATGTTTAGGTCTGGGTGCTCGCTGTCTTTTATAATAACAATAGCGATTTTTTCACGGTAATTTGGAATGCCTACGGAATTTTTATTTATATCCCAATCAGCAGTAGCATCAGAAGCACAGATTACGTCAACAACTTGCATTGAAGGAAATTCTGTCTTAAAGTAATTTTTAAACTTGGTCTCGCTTGCAACATCGCGCGATGATGGTTTTTGGACTGTAACTTTGGCATTGTTCTTACAATATATAGCACGGTCTCTGTCAAGCTGTTCGATGGTACGGAATTTTATTTCGAGGGTTGCAATCGAATCGGCAGGCATCTGGTCATACACCGTTTTAATTTCGTCAATATAAATATTTTCATTGGTGGGATAAAAACGGCCATTCTGAACAATGTACACATCAATCTGATACAATATATCGCGCAACAGGCACATTTTTGCAGAAACGGTTTTGTACTTGGCAATTTTGTCGAGTTGCTCACGAATATATGGAGTAACATCAGGAATAGAACTCTTATTAATTTTATAAGCTTGTGTTACAAAATACTTGCACAAACTATTAAAGTCATAACATTTTCCGTTACGCTTTTCATTAAGGAACTCAACTACGACATCATGGTCACTCCACGACTCACCCCACGGAGACAGTCCGCTGTCGGCAGCACCAGCCATAACACTTTGAAAGTCGTTCATTGACTTTCCTTCCAATGATTCCCACGGTGCTTTCCATGGTGTGACGGTCGCCAATTCGTCCAACGATTTTTCAAGTTTGTCCAAATCAATACCGTCTTCAACCATTACATAATCAGTAACCATCCGAACTTGTTCCTTCGGACCGAGGACAATATCCAAGTTTCTATTTTTAAACTCAAACTGATAGAAGATAAATGCACGGCAAATGTCCACAGGTGAGGAATTTTTAGTAACACTTGCGGCAATTTGAGAGTTATATTCATAAGGTGTTTTGTATTTCGACATTTTTTCCATAGCTGTGGAATTTATAAGTTCCATATCTGTTTTTGGTTTGGAAGTCGATTGTGAGGTTTTAGGCTCTGTGGAATTCTGTTGCTGACTTTTTCCGTTCTGTGTTTTGTCGGTCTGCGACTGATTGTGCTGAATCTGCTGAACAGCCTTGTTCTTTGCCTTGTTTAGCACTCCTCCCAACTGAGCATCAGCAGTGTAACTAAATCCTAACAAAATGGCCATTATTGCCATTACCTTAAATAAATTACTCATTCTTACCATAATATTTTCAATTTAAAAGTTACTAAAATTAAAACATTGTCACTCCTACGAGTTTCCGGAAGGCAAAGTTAGGACTACAAGGGAGTTGCGCGTTTGGCAATTTATGACAAAGATTGTGCAGATGGTTACAAAGTGCAGGGGCGAAGGCAAAAAACAGGAAGTGTTGCCCCCATCATTTAGGTCGTTAACGGCCTTAATGGCCTTAACGCAAGGGGGGCACACCTTTTCTTTTTTGCCTTTTAGCCCAGTTTTAGGTTAACGCCCGTTTGAAGATTTGACAAACTCTTAACTTTTAACTCTTAACTATCAACTACTTTCCCCTATATTCCGTTGGAGATTTACCGAAAAACTTCTTGAATGCGCGGGTAAAACTCGACTGGTCGTCGTAGCCACAACGAAGCGCAACATCCAAAACGGTAAGCGACGAATCGGTATCGAGCAAGTTGCGAGCTTTCTGCATGCGGATGCTGGTGATATATGCCTGCGGAGTTGTGTTCGCCACTGCTGCCAGACGACGACGGAACTGCGAAGTACTCATAGCAAGCTTAGAGGCCAACTCGTCAACATTTACGCACGAAGCGTCTATCTGGTCATTTATGATGGTCATTGCTTTCGACAGGAACTGCTTGTCGCTTTCCGAAATATCTTCGGCATCTGGATTCTCAACCCTGATGATGTTTGCAAACTTTTCGTAAAGTTGCTCGTAATTGTTTTTCAACTCGTTGAAATCTAGCGAAATCTGCTTCAAGCGATTTTGCTGCAACCTTGAACGACGACGCACGCGCACATAAAAGAACACAATCACACCCAACAGCAAGATTGCCACTGCAATACCTACCGCCAGTATTATATTTCTATTCTTTACCTTCTGGTTTTCGTCAGACAAATGTTCGTTGTCGTACTCGGCGGTGTAACGGGCAAGGCTCTCAGTAGCACCTTCGTAATAGAGCTTGTTCTTGATGTCGTTGTACTTGTCAAGTTCTATTTTTGCGCTGTCGGGATTTATGTCCCACAATGCCTCGTAAAGACCTTTCCTCGCCTGCAGTTCGTTGAGAGGATTGTTCATCTTGTTGCACCAGTCGGCAGCCTCACGGAAATTATCGACAGCCTGCCTTTTCTGACCGAGAGCCAACAGCGCAGCACCATTCTGATTCAACGAGATAGCCAGCGACTGAACATTTCCCGTCTTACGGAAATAAGGTATTATGGTATCGAAAATCTCCACGGCTTCGGCATTCTTGCCCATACCTGCCAAAACAGTAGCCTTTTGTGCAAGTCTGACATTAAGGTATGGCTCCCTATTCTGCTGACGCTCAAGCGCTACCGCACGGTCGGCATATTTGAGAGCCTCGTCGAAATGTCCGAGCGAGAACTCCGTTTCCGACAAAGTTCCGCAAGTGCGCGCAATTCGGGCTGGGTCGCCGGTCTTTTCGGCATACACCAAAGCCTCCTCCATATAAACCAGTCCCTGCTGCGACTGCTTAGCGGAAACATAGATAGAACCTATGATATTGAGTGACGCGCTTATGCGGTCGGGGTCACCCGATTCGCGGTCAATCTGGTTACAAAGTTGGCCGTACTTGATCGCCTCGTCGTAGTTTGCCAGACGCATATAGCAGATAGCAAGCACGCTCAAGCACTCGCGCTCGTTCTCCTTGTCGCCACAGGCTTGCAGAAGCGGCAAAGCGACCAAGCTGTAATCGGCACTCTTGTCATAATGCCCTGTAGCCAAGTACCATTCGCCAGTCCAAAAACAGACAGTCTTGCGCAAAGTGTCGGCAGGAACACTGTTATTAAAAACAATACCACTATCGGCTATCTGCTTATCAGCAAAGCAGTTCATCAGTTTGTTTGCCACCTCGACGGTAGGATTCTTGTCAAAAACCATCAACAACGAATCAATCTCGTCACATTTGGCGACATTTGCTCCAGACAGAACGCATAACAACATCAATATCAACAGCTTTGCTCTTCTCATTTCCAAATTACCTTTTATTAAACATTAATTAACAAAATTACGCCTGTTAGCCATACTCCTATTTGACATTTTCTTACAAATTTTGTGCAGAATATTACAATTTAGATAGAAAAACAATGCGACATCAGATTGCATTTTCATCCATAACATATTAATATTCAGTAGATTTCTCATCATTATACCAACTTTTACACTGAAAAATTCCAACGACCCGAAATCTTAAAAAGTTTCACTTGACGCATTATGTTTTTCAGTAAAATTTCTTTGCAAAAATAGGAAAAAAGAGGAAATGAAACAAATCACATCAACAATCTGTAGCGACGCAATGCATTGCGCCGCTACAATTGAATCGTCGAATAATTAGATTTTTTGTTGTTAATATTTTTGTTATTTTCCTATTCAATTCATTTGCTATTCCTACACCAATTATTCTTACTTTTGGAAAATTTTATTGGCAAAAATATGTTTCTTGAAAGGACGAGAAAAGTAGAGCACAAGACGGGTTGGATAGAAGTCATCGCAGGCTCGATGTTTTCGGGCAAGACCGAAGAACTTATCCGCCGTCTGCGCCGTGCAGAGTTTGCAAAGCAGAAAGTTGAAATCTTCAAGCCAAGCATCGATGTGCGCTATTCGGAGGAAGATGTTGTTTCGCACAACGCAAACGCCATCCGCTCCACCCCCGTTTCGTCGTCGTCGAACATTCTGCTTCTAGCCACCGAT
>CACWOG010000186.1 GCA_902762455.1 uncultured Bacteroidia bacterium
TTAACCACTTTGTATATACGCAGGAAGGTGCAATGAATGTTTGGCAAGGCTGGCAGACAAGCTGGTATATCTTTGCTGCATACGCACTTATAGTTGCACTGTTGTTCGCAATTTGCTTCAAGTACAAACACGAAATAGAGACAAAATAACAATATGAAAGTTTTATTGACATACATCGGTCCCGAAAACGCCATAAAGGTTGATTTTCCTATGATTCCCGACTACGACAGCAGGATTTTGCTATCCGAGGCCGATTACAAAAAGATGGTCAAGATAGTGTACGACCAATTCAAGCAGGTTTCATTGGATTTAGGGGCGACGAAAAAAGAAAAGGAAATGGCTGTCAGAATGTACATTGAAAACGCTACAGTACAGCATATCGACATTGTCTGGGACGAGGAAGACCAAGCATATCTTCCGCTGATATCGATGTCTCATCCCATTAACGAAGACTTTGACGACGATATGGAAGAAGAATTTGATGATGATTTCAACGACTTCGATGACATCGACGAAAAGCCCCACCACAAAGCACATACACACGGAAAGAAGAAAAAACTGTTCAACTGATGAAACAATATCTCGACCTATTACAGCGCGTACTCGACGAAGGCGTACGCAAGAGCGACCGCACTGGAACCGGCACAATAAGCGTGTTTGGACACCAGATGCGCTTCAACCTGCAGGACGGTTTTCCCTGCCTCACAACCAAGAAGTTGCATTTGAAGTCGATAATCCACGAACTGCTGTGGTTCCTGGCTGGCGACACCAACATAAAGTACTTGAATGACAACGGAGTACGCATCTGGGACGAGTGGGCCGACGAAAACGGAGACCTCGGTCACGTATATGGCTACCAGTGGCGCTCGTGGAAAACTCCCGACGGACAAACCATCGACCAGATCTTGCCACGCCTTGTTCCAGTTCTATGTTGCCGATGGAAAACTTTCGTGCCAGCTTTACCAGCGCAGTGCCGACCTTTTCCTCGGAGTGCCGTTCAACATTGCATCCTACGCATTGTTAACCATGATGTTGGCTCAGGTTTGCGGATACCAGTACGGCGAATTCATCCATACTTTCGGGGATGCGCATATTTATCTCAACCATCTCGAACAGGTACACACTCAACTCGAACGCACACCGCGTCCGTTACCCAAGATGAAGATAAATCCCAATGTAAAGGACATTTTCTCGTTCAAGTACGAAGACTTTGAGTTGGTTGACTACAATCCGTATCCACACATTAAAGCAGAAGTATCGGTATGACAGACAGGCAGATAACAATGATAGTGGCCGTAGCCGAAAACGGAGCCATCGGCAAGGACAACAACCTGCTGTGGCACATAAGCGGCGACCTCAAGCGCTTCAAGGCGATAACAACCGGACATTCCATAATAATGGGACGCAAAACCTATCTTTCGTTCCCCAAGCGCCCCCTACCCGACCGCAAGAACATAATTCTCACCAGTGGCGACAGCATTTTCGAAGGTGCCTACACAGCCAAAAACATCGAACAGGCATTTGCCCTTTGCGACAGCGACGAAGTGTTCATCATCGGCGGAGAATCGGTTTACAGGCAGTTTCTGCCCTGCACGACCAAGATTTACCTCACACGCGTACATCGCAGCTACGAAGCCGACACTTTCTTCCCCACCCTCAACATGGACGAATGGGAAACCATTGAAACAGAAGAACATCTTGACGGAGAACCACCATTTACATACATTACGCTGAGAAGAAAAGAAATGTAAATGGCTAAAGCCCGTTTCAACATATTTTTCCCAAACAAAAGATTTTTATCTCACATTATCCAAATCAGATTTTATTGCTAACTTTGCCACGCAAATAATATAAGAGATGGCAAGAAAATATCCAGAAAAATATGGTCCGCTGCTGTTGCTTGATGCTGGACTTATTACCGTTTTTACGGCTATAGTAGTCGTATTCATGTGGAGCATAATCGATTCGGTTGACCTGTTCAACCCATTCGACGACTACATCGACAACTTCGACTACAGCGACCTCGTCTATTCGGAAATGAGCCGCAAGGACGACATTTACAAGACCGATACCAATATCTATATAGTAAACATTGGCGACCTCAGCCGTGGCGAACTTGCCCAGAAGATAAACATCATCGAGAAGTTCGAGCCTCGCGTAATCGGTATCGATGCTGTATTCAAGGAACCGAAAAACGGCAACATCCAGGAAATAATGGAGGACATGGCACTTAAGCAAGCCTTGAACGCCAAACAAAACATAGTGATGGGTTCGTTCTGCATATACGACGAAGAAGACCCCGACAAGGCCGTAGGTGTTATCCGCACAAGCGAATTCTTCGGTGACCTGCCATACGGACACTGCGAACTGCAAAACGAACCTCTGACCTGCCGCGAATTCGACAAATTCATCCGTTTTACCGACTCTATAACCAACGACACTGTCACAATAAACGCATTCTCAGCAGCAATCGTCAGCATGTACGACAACGAAATGTTCATGCGATTCGCAAAACGCAACAAGAAGCAGCTCGAAAGCATCAACTACCGCGGCGGAAGCATGCCGTTCATAAAGATTGACTACGAAGACGTGAACGACTCGTGCAACCTGAGCATGCTCAAGGACAAAATCGTGCTTATGGGCTATCTCGGAATGTACAAGGGCGCACCAATGGACACAATCGATGCTTTCTTCACACCACTTGAACGCTGCGACGGCTACGATGCAAAGGGAATCGAAATCCACGCACACGCCATCAGCATGATAATGAACGACGACTGCCTAGTCACACTTGAGCCTTGGCAAAACAAAGCCATAGCGTTCATAATAACATTCTTCTTCGTTTTGTGGCTGGTTTACTGGTATGTGTTCGGTGCCAAATTCTTCGATATACTTTCTAAACCAATACAATTTTTACTTATTGCAGTAGTTTTATTAATTTCTTATTACGTAATGAAAGAGTTTGGCATAAAAGTTGATATGATGCCTACTGGAATTATGTTGATATTCTGTATTGAAGTTTTATATTTGTACGAAGAAACATTAGAATTATTTAAGATAGATTCATTTATAACGCAAACATTTAAATACACGAAAGATGAAAGGAATAAAGTTTTACGCAGCATTGTTAGGTTTGAGTTTATTCGCAATAAGTTTAAGCGCTCAGACAAGTGAATATAAGGTTTTCTACTTCTCGGGAAGCCCGAAGATTGTTGACAAGAAGGTAGAAACCAACCTCGTGAGGGACAGTTACATATCTTCGAAGAGTTCGTTGAAGGTTCCTGCTGGCTCGTACGTTGTGCTTACCAACAAGAACGACGTTCCAATGGGAATCAACACTCCTGGAACCTATTCTGTTCCAGACCTTAACAAGATTTACGAAGATGTAGGTAACAGCAACCTTACCCAGGAATTCTTCAACTACATTGCAAACAATATGATTCAGAACTCGCAGAAGGAACGCAAGAGCGGTGGCGTTTACCGTGCTGTTGGCGACATCATCCGCGACCCGTTCGACGATGCAATGGTTATCGAAAACTATGTCGTTCTCAACTGGGCAAATCCAAAGCAGAAGAAATTATACCTGAAGATTTACGACGAAGAATCGGGCGAACCAGTAATTGACAACTACGCAACAACCGACAGCGCATTCGTTGTTAAGTTTGACGAAAAGATTTACCAGAAAGGCAAAAAGTACTCTTGGATTGTAAGCCCGACTTCTAGCGACCCCGACCAAGGTACAATCCTCAGAACCTTCACTTTCGCCGACGACGAATGGAAGAAAGAGTACCAGAAGGAAGTTGACGAAATCAACAAGACCGAAAACGAATATATGAGAAAAATCAAACTCATCAGATTGTCGCTCGAAAAGAACATATACCCGATACTTGAAATGTATTAGGATTGACAAATAACAATGCAACAAAAAACGCAACCGTCTCTGGTTGCGTTTTTTTGTTAATATCCAAACCTTAGCGCCTTCTTATCAGCATAAGTCCGTCCCTCACCGGAAGGATAAGCTTCTCAACATCTTCCCGCTTTGAAATATACTCGTTGAAAGCCATAATGCCGTGGGTAAAATGGTCGTTGGACGCAGTTTCGGCAAAAATCTTGTCGTACCATATCACATTGTCGGCGACAATCAGCCCGTCGGGTGCAAGTTTTTGCAACGACGCTTCGAAATACGAAATGTACTCGGTCTTGTCGCCGTCAATGAAAATCAAATCGAACTGACCGTCGAGAGTTGGAATAACTTCCGTAGCATCACCGACAATCGGCACTATCCTATCCTGCAATCCTGCTTTCGCAAAATACTTCGACGACAGCCACTCTATCTCATCGTTGATTTCAATGGTCACAAGTTGACCATCGGCAGGCAATGCGCGAGCCATACAAATTGCCGAATATCCTGCGTATGTACCTATTTCAAGCACTCGTTTTGCCTTGCTCATCTTTATCAGCATTGCCAGCAGATGTCCCTGATAGCAACCCGAAAGCATCTTGGGATGAATCTGCGTCAAGGCTGTTTCGCGTTCCAATGCACGAAGCAGGTCGTCTTCAACACAACCGAAATTCTCAATATATTCAAAACGTATATCCTCAGTGCTCATTTTACAAGTATTTTATCGTAGAGAACTTATCGCGGACAAAAATCTCGTTGGCAACCTCCATAATATCTTCGGCTGTAATCGCTTCGATTAAGGCAACCGTTTCCTTGAAAGTTTCCGCCTTGCCATAGTTCAAGAACGACTTTGCCGTAGGAAACAGCATATTGGCATACGAACTGCACTCGATTGCCACCTGCCCTATCAACTGCTTCTTTGCCTTCGACAACTGAAGCACTCCCATTTTCTTCATGCAGAAATTATCCAGTTCGCTGAATATCATATCAATGGCAAAGTCAACCTTCTCGTGGTCGGAACTGAAGAAAATGCTAAACAAACCGGTGTCCTGATATGTTGTGAAGTTGGACTCTATATTATAAGAAAGTCCATGATGTTCACGAAGTTGCATATTAAGACGAGAATTCATTCCCGGACCAGCCAGCACATTCGAAAGCAAAAACATCGGCACACGCTTGGCATCGCTGTACGAATAGCAGTAATTTCCAATTATCGTATTGGCCTGCATCCCCTTCTTTTTCACAACCTTATCAAACTTAACAGAATTTGTAAACGGCAACCTTTCAAACCCTCGCAAGCTGACAGCATTCTGTCCCAAATGCTTTTCGCAAATCCGCACAAGCCTTCGGAAATCAATGTCGCCGATGGAACAGAAAACCATCTGGTCGGTATTGTACTTTGAGCCTACAAACTCCATAAAATCGTCGGTGCGGAACTTTGAAATCGACTTTTTCGTACCAAGAATATTATGTCCAAGCGGATGACCGGCGAACATTTCCGACTCAAACTCATCAAAAATATTTTCCGACGGATTATCCTTATAGGTATTT
>CACWOG010000187.1 GCA_902762455.1 uncultured Bacteroidia bacterium
CGAGAAATATGCGGCCTATTCATATCTTGTATATAGTGTTATCGGAGTTGCCGTTTTCGCATTCTGGTACTATAAGGGCTTTGTAAAGAAGAAACCGAAGGTCAGGCTCCGCGAAGTATTCGGAGTAAGATCCGTTACGGCCGGCATCTGCATAGCCGTCAGTCTCTTTTTCGCGATCAATGCGGCATTGACGCTGGTCAGCTCGCTTTTCCCGAAATTGATCGAATCCTATAACGAGATACTCGAATCGGCCGGCATCATTTCAGATCCGGTACTTACCATCATATATGGCATCATCCTGGGACCAATACTTGAAGAACTGTGTTTCAGGGGTGTAGTGTTTGGATTCCTGGAAAAAACCGGTGCCAGACCGTGGATATGTATACTTATCTCGAGCATTTTCTTCGGAGCCATGCATGACTTCGGAGCCCTCTTCGCCTCCATTCGCCACAACGGCGGATCCATCGGCGAGATCATCAAGGACTCCATGGGTGAGAAATCCCAGAAGCTCTTCATTATCTTTGCCCTTCTCGTTCTTATTCTTGTAATCTCGATGGGAACGGTAATGTATATAATTGAAGGTGGGAAAAATACGGCATTCAGCAACATATTCACAAGCATATACTGGGCAATTGTTACGATGACCACAGTCGGCTACGGCGACATTACGCCCACAACGGGGCTTGGAAGGGCATTGTCAGCATTTGTTATGTTGCTGGGCTACACGATAATAGCAGTACCGACAGGTATCGTTTCGGCTTCGATGGCTAAGAGCTACAAAAAGCAGCGCGAGAAGTTCAGGATTTGTCCGCAGTGCCACGAGTACGAATACGACAACGAAGCCAAGTTCTGCAAGCATTGCGGACACGAATTTGGCGATGACTGGCGGCAGGAACATCCCGAAGAAAAGATAATCCGTACCGATGGCCGCGAGGAAGCTATTGAAACAGAAGTATATGAAGAACCAGAATAATATGCAGTCGATACTATACATACACGGGTTCAATTCGGCGGGAAACGCCTGGAAAGCAATGAAGCTAATAGAGTATTTCCCCGATTACCAAATAGTTTCGCCAACTCTCGACTACTATACGCAGTCGCCCGATGCTCTTATTGCACAACTTAAGCACGAAATTGATACTCACGACATTAGAATGATTGTGGGAACAAGCCTCGGCGGTATGATGACTATGTATATGTCGGCATTATGCGGACTGAAGGCTCTTGCCATAAATCCAGCTTCGCGTCCAAACGAATCGCTTAGGCAATTTGTTGGCGTTGAATTGATTAACTACGCAACCGAAACCAAGCATTACCTTTCGCAGGAAGCATTTGATGCATATCAGGGGTTCATAACAGGTCCTTTCAACGATATGCATTTCGATAGCGAAAAAATTACTTTTGCCCTTGCCAAGGACGATGAGCTTCTCGGCAGCTACGATTCGTTGAAAGAACAGTTCCGTGGCTTTACAATCCACGAGTTCGACAAGGTAACTCACCGTTTTGTAAAGTTCGAGTATTTGGTTCCGATAATTAGGGACATTTTGGAAAGTTAAATTGATAATATGAATTTTAAACAATAAAAACATGAAGACTATGAGACATATACTTTGTTTTGTCGTGTTTAGTTTGGCGGCTTTTTGCACTTTTGCACAGACAAATCCTTATCCAGAGGAAAATGATGAATACGCATACTCAGAAACCGTTAAATATCAAGGGCAGAAGCCTATAATAAACGATTTTATCAATGCCTATTTTGGTGAAGAATCGGAGGACGAACTGAATGGGTACTTGTCGGATTTATGGCATAGATACCTCAAGAATGAGCCGTTGGAAAAGACCGAAAAGGTTACGGTTGACTCAAAAAATGGTTTTGCAAGTTTCGAAAAAGTTTATCAGCCCGACGAATACGATACCGAAGGCAGCAGAACACTCGTGGAGATGTGCTATTGGAACAGTTCCGACGGCAATCACAAGATTTTTGCGGAGTCGGTGCAAATTTTTCATGGAGACAGAGCCATTGAAACAGAGTTCAGCGGTTTAGTTTTCGGCATATACAACAACGCTACGCACAAGATAACTTATGTAACCCAATATGTTATGGGCATAGAGGTAAAGACTGGCATGGAAAACCTTGGCGTAATCGTTGACAAGGGCGAATACTTCCTTACCAATTATGAAACTAATGAGCGTAAGCCTATAACCGAAGAGCAATACAATAATTGGTGGAACGAATATCCAGTTGTAACCTACAGTCTTCCGCGCGTAGGTAAAGACATTACAGCAGTTATAAATAATCGTCCCGAAGGCAAAAAAGAAGTTGTTGTAAAGTGGAACGGACTAAGATTTGATGTTCAGCAGTAGAATGAATCGTCATTCCGCAA
The DNA here is from genome assembly GCA_902762455.1 of uncultured Bacteroidia bacterium. Taxonomy (GTDB): domain Bacteria; phylum Bacteroidota; class Bacteroidia; order Bacteroidales; family ML635J-15; genus Bact-19. The sequence goes on from CACWOG010000187.1 coordinate 2,385, forward strand.
GACAGAACGAACAGGCGCAGGTACGAGCCTTGTAAGTTCGTTTATGCGGAATCTCCTTGAATAATACTATATAAGATTACGGATAGCAGTCTTCACAACGCTCCCCATTCTGTATCGCGTGTTACGACTAGCTTCCGTACCTTTAGCTCACGCAGCGAAACAAGTAAATGACGAGCCTGTTTGTTAGTTGGCGCTGGTAATTCTTATTGCTACTTCTTCCATACATCTTCCTTGTCTGTAGCCTCGTCGTAGAAGCAGGGGCATTTCCCGTCGCCTGCACCCGACAATCCGCCAGATGGCATACAGATAACATCCCCATTTTCGTCATAAACTACAGCAGGATAATCTGCGCACGATGACGACTCGAACAAATACACATCTTTGGCTTGGTAATGGTATTTCTGAACAGATGTAAGGCAGTTGTCCTTTTGCTCCGAGATTAATTTTCGTATGGGTTTGGGTATTTGACGATTATTAGCATTTTCGCACGAAACAAATGTTATAACAAAGGCAATTGCAACCAAAGAGATTAACGATATTTTCATTTTCATAATATTGTGATATTTGATGTCAATTAATTTGTTGCAAATTTATATATAAGTCAAATATCAAAGCATAAAGTAAAAAAAACTTTCTACTTTGTGTGGTGCGTTATTTTCTCTGCCACCACTTACGCTTTTGTTGAGGCTCGTTTTCTGGCATAAAATCATCGCTGTATTCTTCATCGTCAAGGTCTTCTTTAATGAGAGTCTGCGGAATTAGCAGTTCGCGGATTTTGTCCCAGCCGATGAACCCGCCCACATTGCGGTCGTCAATATAGATGTCGGCTACAATCTTGCGGCTCATGTACTTGGGGTTGAAAACCTCGTCGGGATGCTCATTGTTTACCGCGTAGAATGTAAGTCCGTGCTGTTTGCAGAACTCCACGGCTTCATCGAGCAGTTCGCCATCGCGGACAGTCCACAGGATTAGTGTAAAGCCGTTGCGCTTCAGGTCTTTCAATGTCTCGAATGCTCCGTCTATCACGGTGCCTATTTCTGGATAGCGGTGGGTAACTATTGTTCCGTCGAAATCGACTGCTATAACGGGATTCATAAGCAATTAATAATTAACAATTGATAATTGACAATGGATAATGCATAATGGATAATTAGGGTTCTATTGGTAGATTTGTTGGCTTTATCATAAAAATCTTGCCGTTCTCCACTTCCTTGGTTTCGTTTTGCGGTTCGATGGCAAGGCTGTCGGTGTCGAGATGCAAAATCTTGTTTACTATAGTCTTGTCGGGAAGAATAAGGGTTAACGTATCGCCCGTCTGCGAAAGAGACCAAGTTCCTTCGGTAGTATTTGTCTTTGTGGCATTTACATATTTGCCGTCTTCCCCGAAATAGTATGTAGTGTATTGCTTAGTCTCGTTCATCTTTTCGTAAACTTTCCTCAGCAATGGCTCGGGAAATTGCTGACCGCCAATGTATAGCGAGTCGAGTTGCCAAGTGCCTTCGATTAGCTTTGCCACCTTGTCGCTTTGCGCCGAACACAAGCTGGCAATCAGCATAAATGGTAATAATATTATAAGGTATGTTGCTTTCATGTCGATAAATTATGGTTCAATCCTATACAATGTATGTTCTATGTCCAAATCGGCAAGCATATTGGGCATACGGTCGTAGCTGGTGTCGGTAATGAAAATCTGACCAAACTCGTCGCTCGAAACCATCTGCGAGATAACCTTCACGCGCTTGGGGTCGAGCTTGTCGAAAATATCATCAAGGAGCAGAATGGGCTTTTGTCCGACCTTGTGATGTATGTAGTCGAACTGAGCAAACTTAAGGCTGATAAGGTATGTTTTCTGTTGCCCTTGCGAACCGCACTGCCTAATGCTGCTGTCGCCAAGCAAGAATGTGAAATCATCGCGGTGAGATCCTCCAGTGGTGTGGCTTGCCGCCCTGTCGCGGTCGCGGTGCGATGCAAGTAGCTGGTCAAAAGTCATTTCGTTGAGTTCCGAGTCATAGACAAGTTTCACTTCTTCGCGTCCGCCCGAAATCTGTTCGTAGTATTTCTGGAATATAGGTATTATCTCGCTGATGAACTGCTTGCGCTTTTCATAAATCTTAGTTCCATAGTCGGCAAGCTGCATATCCCATATTTCGAACTCGGCATCATTCACCGAAAATCCGTCGTGAAGTTTATGCAGCAATGAGTTGCGATGCTCGAGTGCGCGTTTGTACATTGCAAGGCTTTTCAGGTATATGCTGTCGAACTGGGAAATTATAGAATCAACGAATTTGCGCCTTGCATCGCTGTCGAAAATCAAAATAGTGTCGGTTGGCGACGAGAAAACAATGGGAATCAGTCCAATATGGTCGGAAAGACGCTGGTATTCGG
>CACWOG010000188.1 GCA_902762455.1 uncultured Bacteroidia bacterium
AAGAATCAGGTTTTCAATGAACACGATGTCTGTCTTTTGCCACATTTTCTTGTACATAGCAAAAAGTTCAATTCCGAAATACATAAATTCGCGTTCGTCAAATGAAAAGAATTCCCTTACTATGCCTTTTATTTCATTGCATTTAGGGAGAGGGTAGTTTGAAAAAATATCTTTTATTAGTTCATTGAATTCTTTTGTTTTGATGCCAAGGAATACATATTCACCTTTTGTAATTTTAGACATAGTTTGCGCAGTGAGGTTATCACGGCGTTTTTCAAGCAAATAATATATTTTTTTTGTGTATTCCTTCATCTGTGGCCTTATGTAAAATTATTTTGCAAATTTATAAAAAATATTACAATTACATGTATTTTTCATAAAGTGTTTTCTTGATGATTTGTCTATTCGTATATCCCCACGTTTGCCACTTCCTTGTTCAACTCGACGTTTCCGAACTTGTCGGCGATGAGGTCAAGCAGGCTTTCGATTTCTTCTACGGTGTTGGCGGTGAGAAGTTTAAGTCTTGTTTCCTTAAAATTAGGAATAGCTTTGAAGTACATTGTGAAGTGGCGGCGCATCTCGTAGATTCCGCGCATTCCTTCCTTGTAGTCAACCGATTTGTGCAGATGCTCGCGGGCATAGTCAACGCGCTCGAGGACGGTAGGAATGGGGAGTTCTTCGCCAGTTTCCAGATAGTGTTTCACTTCGCGGAAAATCCATGGTCTGCCAATAGCGGCACGGCCTATCATTATGGCATCAACTCCAAAAGTATTAAAGCGTTCGGCTGCAATTTTTCCGCTTGTGATGTCGCCGTTACCGATGATTGGAATGTGTATGTTGGGATTGTTCTTGACCTTGCCGATAAGCGTCCAGTCGGCTTCGCCCTTGTACATTTGTGCGCGTGTGCGTCCGTGTATGGTAAGTGCTTGTATGCCACAATCTTGTAACATAAGTGCTACTTCCTCCACATTGAGCGATTCGCTGTCCCAGCCGAGACGGGTCTTTGCTGTAACAGGGAAACGAGACACCTTTACAACCCTTTCGGTGATTTCCTTCATCAGCGGTAAGTTACGCATCATTCCCGAACCGGCACCGCGACCTGCAATCTTCTTCACGGGGCAACCGTAGTTGATGTCCAGAATGTCGGGGTCGGCATTGTTGATGAAGCGTGCGGCTTCTTCCATTGCGTCGGGGATATGACCGTAGATTTGTGTGCCAACAGGTCGCTCGTAGTCGAAGATGTCGAGCTTCTTGACGGTCTTCTGTGCTTCGCGGATAAGTCCGTCGGCAGAGATGAACTCGGTGAACATAAGGTCGGCACCGAACTTCTTGCACATATAACGAAACGACGGGTCTGTAACATCCTCCATAGGTGCGAGGAATACAGGCCTGTCGTTAAATTCGGTATTACCGATTTTGAGCATTTTAGCTTAAAGTTGCCTTTACTTCGGTTTCGTCGAATGCTTCTACAATATCGCCGACCTTAATGTCGTTGAACTTGTCGATATTAAGACCGCATTCCTGACCGGCAATGACTTCCTTGGCATCGTCCTTGAAACGCTTCAAGCTGCCGAGTTCGCCAGTGTAGATGACAATACCGTCGCGGATGATGCGGACTTTCGACTTGCGTGAAATCTTGCCATCGGTAACGAGACATCCGGCAACAGAACCGACCTTCGAAATCTTGAAGACTTCGCGGATTTCTGCCGAACCGGTGATAGTTTCCTTTACAACCGGCTTCAACATGCCTTCCATTGCATCCTTGATTTCGTTGATTGCATCGTAGATGATGGAGTAGAGGCGGATTTCGATGCCTTCCTTCTCAGCGGTCTTGCGTGCGTAGGTTGAAGGACGAACCTGGAAACCTACGATAATTGCATTCGATGCGGCAGCCAGCATGACATCCGATTCGGAAATCTGACCGACAGCCTTGTGTATGATGTTCACCTCGAACGATTCGGTCGAGAGCTTTATCAATTCGTCCGACAGAGCCTCGATTGAGCCGTCCACGTCGCCCTTTACGATGATGTTTATCTGGTGGAAATCGCCGAGAGCCATACGACGGCCGATTTCGCCGAGAGTGATGTGTTTCTGAGTCCTGATGCTAAGTTCACGCTGCAACTGCAAACGCTTGTTGGCAAGGCTCTTGGCTTCCTGTTCGGAGTCGAGTACGTTGAACTTGTCGCCTGCCTGCGGAGCACCGTTGAGACCAAGTACGAGAACAGGAGTAGAAGGACCAGCTTCGGTAACCTTCTGGTTGCGTTCGTTGTACATAGCCTTTACACGACCTGTTGCGCAACCTGCAAGCAGAATGTCGCCCACGTGCAGGGTTCCCGACTGAACTATGAGTGTAGCAACGTAACCGCGTCCCTTGTCGAGTGACGATTCGATTACGGTACCATTAGCGTTTTTGTTCGGATTTGCCTTTAAATCAAGCATTTCGGCTTCGAGAAGAACCTTCTCAAGCAGTTCCTCGATGTTGAGACCTGCCTTTGCCGAAATGTCCTGCGACTGATACTTACCGCCCCATTCTTCGACGAGGTAGTTCATATTTGCCAACGATTCCTTGATTTTGTCAGGATTTGCTGTTGGCTTATCTATCTTGTTGATTGCAAATACGATAGGAACGTTTGCTGCTGATGCGTGGTTGATAGCTTCCTTTGTCTGCGGCATTATGTCGTCGTCGGCAGCGATGACGATGATTGCCACGTCGGTAATCTGGGCACCGCGGGCACGCATTGCGGTAAATGCCTCGTGACCAGGAGTATCGAGGAAGGTTATGCGCTTGTCGTTAAGCTGTACGCTGTATGCACCGATGTGCTGTGTGATACCGCCGGCTTCGCCAGCAACCACGTTGGTATGACGGATGTAGTCGAGCAACTTTGTCTTACCGTGGTCAACGTGACCCATAACGGTAACGATAGGCGGACGAGGAACCAAGTCTTCCTCCTTGTCATCAGCCTGCTTGATTTCGTCAAGGATTTCGGCGGCTACAAATTCGACCTGGAATCCAAATTCTTCAGCCACAATCGACATTGTTTCGGCATCGAGGCGCTGGTTGATAGAAACGAACAAACCGAGGCTCATGCAAGTTGCGATGATTTTCGTTACAGGAACGCCCATCATTGTTGCAAGTTCGTTTGCCGAAACGAATTCGGTAACCTTTATGATTTTCTTTTCAGCTTCGAGCCTTTCGTTTTCCTCTGCACGACGCATCGAGAACAATTCGCGTTTTTCCTTACGGAATTTAGCAGCCTTATTGCCTTTGGTCTTGTTGGCTGTAAGTTTAGCGAGAGTTTCCTTTACTTTTTCCTGTATGTCCTCCTCGTTGATTTCAGGTTTCTTAGGAGCAGGCTTTCCGCCTTTTTTCTTCTTTCCGCCTTCGCCGGTCTGGCCTTTCTTCGAGAAGTCGTTTGACCCGCTTACCTTATTAATATCAACCTTTACGTTGTCGCGTTTGATACGTTTGCGTTTTTCCTTGCGCTCGGCCTTTTCCTTTTCGCGGTTCTTCTGGCGTTCTTCCTTGGCTTCCTTGCGGGCGCGTTCGGCAGCTTCCTGCTTGCGCTCGTATTCGCTGATGTCGATTTTGCCAATGATGTTAGGCCCTTGGAGTTTTTCGACGTGTGTCTTTATGAATTCGGGCTCAGGCGGAGCAACCTTTTCGGGTTTGGCTTCGACTTCGGGTTTTGCAGGTTTTTCTGGCTCAACAGGTTTAGGAGCGACAACAGGCTTTTCCTTCTTTGGTTCTTCGGGTTTAGCCTGCTTCTTTGCTTTTTTCTGAGCTTCCTTGGCAGCCCTCAGTTCTTCTTCCTTCTGCCTTCTTTCTTCTTCTTTTTCGGCAGCGGTCTTGCGTTTCGGACGGGTATTCTGGTTTATCTGGTCAAGGTTAATCTTGCCGAGAACCTTCGGTCCGTTTTCGTCGGTATCGATGTTGCCTTCGATTGGCTGGATTTCATGTGGTTTAGGAGCAGGTTTAGTTTCTTCCTTTACTGCAACTTCGGCAGGTTTCTCCTGAGGTTTAGCCTCTTCGGCCTCTTTCTGAAGGCGTTCCTTCTCCTTTGCTTCCTTTGCCTTTTCCGCCTCCTGTTTCTGCTTCTCAAGGTTCTGCTGCTTTTCGATAGAAATGTTCAGCTCCTTGTTTTCCTTCGCCTTCTCGGTATCCTTGATGGCGGTCTCGTTCATAACTTTCGAGTCCTTGAACTTTTCGTCAAGCAGAGCCAACCATTCGGGCTGCACCTTTGCGTTAGGGTTGTTCTCAATTTCGATACCCTTGCTGGCGAGATATTCCACGATGGTTGAGGTCGCTACATTGTAGATAGCAACTACGGCGCTTAATCTTTTGGGTTTCGTTTCCGACATATATTCTCCTAAATTACCTGTTTCTTTCTTTTTTGCGCGTTTTACTTGTTAAATTCAGCCTTCAAGATTCTAATTACGTCGTCGATGGTTTCCTCTTCGAGGTCGGTGCGGCGAACGAGTTCGTCCTTGCTGAGTTCGAGTACGCTAAGTGCGGTGTCGCAGCCAACAGCCTTAAGCTGGTCGATTACCCACTGTTCGATTTCGTCGTTGAATTCGTCGAGGTCGATGTCTTCTTCCTGCGATACCCTGAATACGTCTATTGTGTAGCCGAGCAACTGGCAGGCGAGCTTGATGTTGAGGCCGCCCTTACCGATTGCAAGCGATACCTGGTCGGGTTTCAAGTAAACTTCGACACGCTTTTCCTCGTTTATAATCTTGAGCGAAGAAATCTTTGCTCATCGTACGATTCAACGGCAACCTTAGCTCTTTCGCCAGGGATGCGGACAATCTTCTTGATAGTGATAAGTCCTGAATCGCCGATTTCGGGAATTTCCTGTTCGAAAAGTCTTTCGAGGAACTTTTCGGAAGTACGTGAAATCTTTATGATTGGGCTTCCGTTCTTGAGTTCTACGCTTGAGATGACAGCCTTGAGGGTGTCGCCCTTGCGGTACTTGTCGCTAGGAATCTGGTCTTGCTTCGAGAGGAGGAGTTCGGTTCCTTCTTCGTCGCGGACAAGGATTTCGCGTTTCCATACCTGATAAACTTCGGCAGTGATAAGTTCTCCAATCCTATCCTTGTATCTGAGGTAGATATTGTCCTTTTCGCGTTCCATAATCTTTGCCTGAAGGTTCTGCTTCAGAGCGAGGATTGCACGGCGGCCGAAGTCCTGCAGGCGAATTTCGTCGGAATATTCTTCGCCGACTTCGTAGTCCTCGTCGATTTTCTGAGCTTCCGACAGTGGGATCTTGGTGTATTTGTCCTCAATTTCATCGTAGTCGTCGTCCTCGACAACTGTTCTTGTACGCCAGATTTCAAGGTCACCGGTCTTGTCGTTCACAATCACGTTGAACTTGCTGTCTTCGCCATACAATTTTACCAATGTTGAAGAAAATACGTCCTTCATCACGCCAATCATCGTTGACCTGTCGATGTTTTTCAGTTCCTTAAATTCGGCAAAGGTGTCAATTAAGTTTTCCTGTAGTCCCATGGTAATCTTTATTTAAAGTCAATTACGCTTTTAACTGTTTTTATATTAATTCGTTCAATATCAAAAGTTTCCGTCACGACCACCTTTTTGTTGGCTTCCTTTTTCACGGTTGCGGTCTCGACGGTTATGGCGTTGTCGGAGTAAGCCTTAAGCGTTGCGACGATTTTCTCGCCGTCAACGTAAACGATTTCCACCTGCTTGCCGATATTTTTCAGGTACTGCTCCTTTACGCGGAAAGGGTTTGTGAGTCCCGGCGAGCTTACTTCGAGCGAATAGTCTTCCTTTTCGCGGTCGAGGCACTCTTCGATAGCCTGGCTTATGCGGCGGCACTCGTCTATTGTGATGCCATTCATGTCGTCAACGTATATGGAAATATCGTTGGATACACTTACAGCAATATCCACAACAAACTGTGTTTCAGAAAGAAACCGTTTGCTTAAAACTTCTATATCTTCCTTCCTTATCAACGTCAGAAAATAAAACGGGGGAAATCTATCCCCCTGTCAGTTCTAAATTTGCGCAAAAATATATTATTTTTCCGATATGACAAAAAAAAAGTGCAGGACAGGATACTTGAAGATAATTACACCAGATGCCTCTCTATTGCAGTTCGTACCAGCGATGCAGTATTCCCGCAGCCCAACTTTCGCCTAAGGCACTTAGTATAGCTGTGTACGGTCTCGAACGCAAGGCACAACTTGCCGGAAATCTCCTTAACTGTATAGCCTTCGACCATCAACTGCAAAACTTCACGTTCGCGCAGAGTTAGCATTGGCGGCACTTCAGGATTCTCAGCAATTAGAGCAGCGGCTTCTTCACATATAAACGTTGCCGATTCCACTACCCTGCGAATACCTGTCAGCAGTTCGTTTAC
>CACWOG010000189.1 GCA_902762455.1 uncultured Bacteroidia bacterium
ATCATCTTTTACAATTTCAGCGATTTTCTTTGTAATCAACAAAATAGACTGCTCTCGTGCGAATTTTCCCACATGGTCCAGATGCGTATTGAAAACATAAAACTCCTTGCCAGTTTCCTTGTCCTCCAGTTTTGCCCAGGTGACAATTCGCTTGCAAGCCGCATCCCAGCCCATAGAACATTGGTCGGGAGTTTCAGAGAGCCAGAAATTGCCATTTTCGAGCAATTTGAACTTATCGTTGCGATAATAAACCGCCATAAATTCACCATCTTCCTTGCCATCGTCGCGACCGACACCGACACGGCTATACTGCGGAAAGTTTGAATCGATGTACTGCAACTGCCCAATGAGCGCTTCCTGCAACCCGAACACATCAGGCTGTTCGCGCTCTATCATTTTCTTGGTTGCAGGTTTACGAATGTCCCAGGCATTGTCACCATCGCTGGCATTAGCATATCGGATATTGTACGATATGTACTTTATTTCAACATCCTTTTCTCTGCTACCACATCCGCCGCAAAGCAACATAACTGCTAGCGACAATATAAATACAAATCTAAGTTTCATAGTATTACATTACGCATTAATGCTGGCAAAGATAATCGGTTTTTGTGAAATATAGAAGCAAAAAAACAGAGGCAACCTTACGGTTGCCTCTGCCTAGTATTAACCTTTTAATTTATTATGAGTACCTTTTTACATCATTCCCATTCCGCCCATCGGGTTGGCACCGCCACCCATAGGAGCAGGATTTTCTTCAGGGATGTCGGCAATTACGCATTCGGTAGTCAACAACATACCTGCGATGCTAGCAGCGTTCTCCAATGCGATACGCGAAACCTTGGTCGGGTCGATAACGCCAGCCTCGTACAAGTTTTCGTACTTGTCGATGCGAGCGTTGTAACCGAAATCGTCCTTGCCGTCCTTAACCTTCTGGACAACAACCGAACCTTCCTTGCCAGCGTTCTCAACAATACGACGCAGAGGTTCTTCCAATGCGCGGAGAACGATTGCAATACCGAGGTTTTCCTCGTCGTTGTCACCCTTAAGGTCGCTAATCTTCTGGATTGCACGGATGTAAGCAACACCACCACCAGGGATGATACCTTCGGCAACTGCTGCACGGGTAGCCGACAAAGCATCTTCGTAGCGGTCTTTCTTTTCCTTCATTTCTACTTCGGTAGTACCACCAACATAGATTACTGCTACACCACCCGACAACTTAGCAAGGCGTTCCTGCAACTTTTCACGGTCGTAGTCGCTGGTTGTGAGTTCAATCTGCTTCTTAATCTGAGCAACTCTTGCTGCAATCTGATCCTTCTGTCCGCAACCGTCAACGATTGTTGTATTTTCCTTGTCGATTGTAACCTTGTCGGCACGACCGAGCATTGTGATGTTTGCATTTTCGAGCTTCAAGCCGCGTTCCTCGGTGATAACTTCACCACCGGTAAGGATTGCTATATCCTGCAACATTTCTTTTCTTCTGTCGCCAAATCCCGGAGCCTTTACAGCAGCAATCTTCAAGGTGCCTCTCAAGCGGTTAACAATCAAAGTTGCCAAAGCTTCGCTTTCAACATCCTCAGCGATGATAAGCAATGCCTTTCCTTCCTGTGCTATTGGTTCGAGAACTGGCAGCAAGTCCTTCATCGACGAAATCTTCTTGTCGGTGATGAGGATGTACGGATTATCCATTACGGTCTGCATCTTCTCGCTGTCGGTGATAAAATACGGTGAAATGTAACCACGGTCGAACTGCATACCTTCAACAACCTTAACTTCGGTTGTGATGCCCTTTGCTTCTTCGATTGTGATAACGCCTTCCTTCTTTACCTTTTCCATAGCGAGGGCGATGTCCTTACCGATTGCAAGCTCGTTGTTTGCAGAAATGGTTGCAACCTGCTCGATCTTCTTGTTGTCGTCACCAACATTCTGGCTCATCTTCTTCAATTCTGCCACAACTGCAGCAACAGCCTTGTCGATACCGCGCTTCAAATCCATTGGATTTGCGCCAGCGGTTACATTCTTCAAGCCTTCGCTAACGATTGCCTGAGCAAGAACGGTAGCGGTGGTTGTTCCGTCACCAGCATCATCGTTGGTCTTCGAAGCAACTTCCTTAACCATCTGAGCACCCATGTTCATGAACGGATCCTTTATTTCGATTTCCTTTGCTACGCTGACACCATCCTTGGTGATGTGCGGAGCACCGAACTTCTTGTCAATTACTACATTTCTGCCCTTAGGACCAAGTGTTACCTTTACGGCATCTGCCAAAGTGTCAACACCCTTCTTCAACAAGTCTCTCGATTCAATATTGAATTTTATCTCTTTTGCCATGATTGTATCCTTTCAAAAATTATTCTTCAACTACTAATAAAATATCGGTCTGATTCATAATTAGATAGCTTTCGCCATTGATTTTCAATTCGGTACCGCTGTACTTTCCGTAAAGTACTACATCACCAGCCTTAACCTCAATGGGTTCGTCCTTCTTCTGGTTTCCTACTGCGATGATTTTGCCTTTCTGTGGTTTTTCCTGTGCTGAATCGGGGATAATGATTCCGCCAACTGTCTTCTGTTCTGCTGCTTCCGGTTTAATCAGGACTTTGCCTGCCATTGGTCTTCCTATCTTTTCCATGATATCTTTTAATTTTTTGTTAGACAATTTAAAATTTTACGGCATGACCTTATCGAAAAATGTGCCATCGTCAAAAAACTGACAAAATGGCAAATTCGGGCTTGACAGAACTGACACTGGGTGTCGGAATGGCGGAAAACATGATAAAAAAAGCGCAGACAGCCTAAGCCATCCGCGCTTCTATTATTAACTTAAAAACCTTATTCTCTTGCGAACTTAAAGTTTCTGCCAAGGTAGTTGGCATTTTCGCCAAGCTGTTCCTCAATGCGAAGCAACTGGTTATACTTGGCAATGCGGTCGGTACGCGATGCCGAACCTGTCTTTATAAGGCCAGAATTTACTGCCACTGCCAAATCGGCAATGAAAGTGTCTTCGGTTTCGCCCGAACGGTGGCTTATAATTGTAGTATATGCATTGCGCTGTGCAAGGTTGATTGTCTCCATAGTCTCCGACAAGGTGCCAATCTGGTTCAACTTCACCAAAATTGAGTTTGCAACACCGCCATCAATTCCCTTTGCAAGACGCACGGGACTTGTAACAAACAAATCGTCACCGACAAGCTGAACATGGTCGCCGATGGTGTCAGTAAGGAGTTTCCAACCGTTCCAGTCGTCCTCTGCAAGACCATCCTCAATCGAGATAATCGGGTACTTTGAAGTCCACTGCTTCCAGTATTCCACCAACTGCTCCGAAGTGAACGACTTGCCGTTTGACCCGAAAGTATAGAGATTCTTCTCAGCATCGTAGAACTCGCTTGCTGCAGCATCAAGGGCGATATAAATCTCCTCGCCAGGCTTGTATCCAGCCTTTTCGATTGCCTTAATCACATACTCTACGGCTTCCTCGTTTGAGCCAAGATTCGGTGCGAAACCGCCTTCGTCGCCTACATTTGTAGAGTATTTCGATGCCGACAATACCGACTTCAGGTTATGGAAAACCTCGGTTCCCATCCTCAATGCCTCGCTGAAAGTAGGTGCGCCCACCGGCATAATCATGAATTCCTGTATGTCAATCTTGTTGTCGGCATGAGCACCACCGTTGAGGATATTCATCATCGGAATAGGCAAAGTCCTTGCACCGAGTCCGCCTATGTAGCTATAAAGTGACATTCCGTGTTCCTGTGCAGCAGCCTGTGCGCACGCCATCGAAACAGCAAGAATTGCATTTGCGCCAAGTCCCGACTTGTTTGCTGTACCATCGAGGTTTATCATTGCTCGGTCGATAGCCAACTGGTCATCGACATACAAACCCTGCAAGCCTTCTGCAATTGTAGTCTGCACATTGCGGACAGCCTGCATAACGCCTTTGCCCATAAAGCGGCTCTTGTCGCCGTCACGAAGTTCAAGCATTTCGTGAACGCCTGTTGAAGCACCGCTAGGAACAGCGGCACGACCTACTGCGCCACCAGTTGTATATACTTCGACCTCTACGGTCGGATTTCCGCGAGAATCAAGGATTTGCCTTGCATGTACATTTGCTATTTGTCCCATAATTTTACTTTACGTATTTACACACAAAAAATGGAGATACAAGTATCCCCATTTTTTATGATGGAATTAAACTATTCTTCCTTCTTTTCTTCCTGTGCAGGAGCAGCTTCTGCTGTAGTGTCGGCAGCTTTCTTGCGTGAACGACGAACTTTCTTCTTGGTTTCCTTAGCACCGAGCATATTCTCGTTGTAGTCAACAAGTTCCATCATACACATTTCAGCATTATCACCCAAGCGGTTACCAGTTCTGAGGATACGGGTATATCCACCTGGTCTGTCGCCAACCTTAACTATAACATTGCGGAAGAGTTCGGTGATAGCTTCCTTGTTTTCGAGGTAGCTGAAAACAACCCTACGGCTATGTGTCGAGTCGTCCTTTGCCTTGGTAATCAGAGGTTCTACATAAACTCTCAAAGCCTTAGCCTTTGCTACAGTTGTGAAGATGCGCTTATGCAAAATCAGAGAAGATGCCATATTGGACAATAAAGCTTGTCTGTGAGCACTCTTTCTTCCTAAATGATTTACTTTCTTATTATGTCTCATTTTCTAAAAGTATTATTCCTTATCCAACTTATATTTTGATGTATCCATACCGAAGCTAAGGTTCTTCATAT
>CACWOG010000190.1 GCA_902762455.1 uncultured Bacteroidia bacterium
AAAAAACGCTTGACATTTTTCAGTCCGCCTCCAGTGTTAAGTAACAGGTCTCTTTCATTAGAAATCTCTATTTGCACACCAAAGTCGTTGTTTCTTACGAAGTCTATTATCTGTTCGGCAAAATGGTGGACATTCACAACTATATAGTCGGCACCAAATCTGCGAAGTTTTTCTATCTGGTGCTGAATCATTGGTTTTCCGCTGATTGGGACCATTGCTTTGGGCATTGTGTTGGTCAGCGGTGCAAGTCGGGTGCCGAGTCCGGCGGCGAAAATCATTGCTTTCATTTGCGAAAATTTTTCGCAAAGGTAAGGAAAATAGTTGAGAAGCAAGGTCTTGAGTTTTTACTATTCCTTCTGCTTGTCTAATGATTCCTTGTATTTCTTAATGTCATCAACCTTGCGTACTGTTTGGAAATCTGTTATCGACCAGTCGTATTGCAATTCTTCTGCACCAGATTCGTTGGTGGCGAGTTTTGCATTCTTGTACGAAAGTGTTATGTACTTGTATTTGAATTCTCCGCTAGTTTTTCCTGCCTTTAAATCTTCGAGAATCTGAACCTCCATAAGTACGGTGGCTTCGAGTATAGATTTTTCAAAGGTACTTTGCGGTTGATTGTATGACCATGATGGAGGACATGGTTCGTGACCTTTGCCAGTACATTTCAAATATGTAAGTCTTCGATACGAATCATATTCTGCAATAATGTTTTTGTATGTTACTTCTTCCGTAAATTTGTTTAGCTTGCCACCTTCAAGGTGTACTGTTAATCCTTGTGCGTTTACCATAGTAAACAATGCTATTCCAAGCGCTAAAAATAATAGTTTCCTCATATTGTATTTTTTTTATCGTTAAACTTAAATTTTATCGGTGACAAATATAATGCTTTTGTTTAAACTAAGCATACTTTTTGTTTTTTTTCTATGAAAAATTAAAATGTGGTAGATGTCTTTCATATACAGAAATATGTTCCGCATAATTTCAGTGTAAAAAATCGTAAATTGTAAATCCAAAATCGTAAATTATCCTTATTTTTGCCGAAATTTGAGTTTAAGTAAAAGAATATGACAGAAAAAATTAAATGCCTTATAATAGGTTCTGGTCCAGCGGGTTTTACTGCTGCTATTTATGCTTCGAGAGCTAATTTGAGTCCAGTTGTTTACGAAGGTTTGCAGCCGGGCGGTCAGTTGACAATCACTACCGAAATTGAGAATTTCCCAGGTTATCCAAACGGCGTTACTGGTCCCGAAATGATGAACCAGCTTCGCGAGCAGGCAAAGCGTTTCGGTACCGATGTGCGCAGTGGTATAATTACCGAAGTTGACTTTTCGAAGCGTCCGTTCCGCGTAGTTACCGATGGTGGCAACGAAATCGAAGCCGAAGTTGTGATTATTGCAACTGGTGCAACAGCCAACTATCTTGGACTTGAATCAGAGCAGAAACTGAAAGGCTTTGGTGTGTCGGCATGTGCTACCTGTGACGGATTTTTCTACCGCAAGAAGGATGTGGCAGTAGTTGGTGGTGGCGATACAGCTGCCGAGGAAGCTACATATCTGGCTGGCATTTGCAACAAGGTGTATATGATTGTTCGTCGCGATGAACTTCGTGCATCGAAGGCTATGCAGAAGCGTGTGATGGAAAATCCGAAAATCGAAGTTCTTTGGAACTGCAATACAAAGGAAGTTCTTGGAAACGAAACAGATGGCGTAACAGGCGCACTTTTGCTCAACAACAAGACCAACGAGGAAAAGACTATCGATATCAGCGGCTTTTTTGTCGCTATTGGACATACTCCTAATACAAAGGTGTTTGCAAAGTACATCGACCTCGATGAGAAGGGCTACATCAAGACCATTCCTGGTACGGCAAAGACCAATGTTCCGGGCGTTTTCGCATGCGGTGATGTTCAGGACCCGAACTACCGTCAGGCAATTACGGCTGCAGGTTCGGGATGCAAGGCTGCCATCGATGCAGAGCATTTCCTATTGGAATATTAATAAATAAATAGGAGAGGATAAAGATTTCTTGTCGCACCCTGAGCTTGTCGAAGGGGGCAGCTATCTAATTTCTATTATCTACACTTCGGCAGACTCAGTGTGCTATAATTTTTACAAAAATGACTAAGAAAGAAAGATACGAGAAGGTCCTTGCATGGTTCAAGCAGAATATGGGCAAGGTGGAGACCGAACTGCATTATGGCAATCCGTTTCAGTTGCTAGTGGCGGTGATGCTGTCGGCGCAGTGTACCGACAAGCGCGTGAATATGGTTACGCCCGCTTTATTTGCTGCTTACCCCGATGCGCTGGCTATGAGCAAGGCAAGCGAGGAGGAGATTTTGTCGTATGTGAAATCGGTGACTTATCCCAATGCCAAGGCAAAACACTTGCTCGAAACCGCAAAAATCGTTGCCGAAAGCTATGGTGGCGAAGTTCCCGACGACGATAAGCTCTTACAGAAACTTCCCGGTGTAGGTCGCAAGACTGCCCATGTCGTACAGACAGTGCTTTACAACCGCCCCGAAATGCCTGTAGATACGCATGTTTTCCGGGTGTCGGCACGAATAGGGTTGACGACCAATGCAAAAAATGTGCTTCAGACCGAAAAGCAACTGGTAAAATACATCCCCAAAGCCGACATTCCCGATGCTCACCACTATCTGATACTGCACGGACGATATGTCTGCACGGCTCGTTCACCTAAATGTGCAAACTGTGGAATATCAGCATATTGTGTATTTTATCAACAAAATACTAACATTGGTTGAAATGTTGGATACTTATAAGTATTTTCGCAGCCGAGAATTTTGAGTTATGGAGAAAGATATAGTTAGGTATATCGGAGAGGTATTGTCCGACTTGTATGTTGTTGATTTAAAGTCGGTAACAATATCATTAGAAAGGACGAAACCTGGAATCGAAGGCGATTTCACGGTTGTGGTTTTCCCGTTTACAAAGTACAGCAAGAAGAGTCCGATGGATACTGCCAAGGAAATTGGCGTGTCTTTGAAGTCGCGTTGCGAGGACATTGATTCCTATAATGTGATACAGGGATTCTTGAACCTTACAATGACGCACGAATATTGGTTGAAGCGACTCAACAATCTTGCATCACCTTCCAAAAAGAAGGATAGTGCGAAGAAACCGCTGATTATGGTCGAGTTTTCTTCGCCAAATACAAACAAGCCGTTGCATCTTGGACATTTGCGTAACAATTTCCTCGGCGATTCGGTGTCGCGTATCATCAAGGCTGCAGGAAACAATGTTATGAAGGTTAACCTTGTGAACGACAGGGGAATACATATCTGCAAGTCGATGATTGCCTGGTTGAAGTGGGGCAACGGCGTTACTCCCGAATCGGCAGGCAAGAAGGGCGACAAGCTGGTGGGCGACTTCTATGTGCTGTTCAGCAACAAGTACAAGGAGGAAATTGCCCAGTTGAAGGCACAAGGCCTCAGCGACGAGGAAGCCGAAAAGAAGTCGGCTCTTATGGCCGAAACACGCGAAATGCTCCAGAAATGGGAGGCTGGCGACGAGGAAGTTCGTCGCGTGTGGAAGATGATGAACGAATGGGTGTATGCTGGTTTCGATGAGACTTACAAGAAAATCGGCATTTCGTTCGATAGAATATATTATGAATCACAGACTTATCTGTTAGGTAAGTCGATTGTGCAGAAAGGTCTCGACCGTGGCGTTTTCGTACGCGATGCAGATACTTCGGTGTGGATTGACCTCACAAACGAAGGTCTTGACCGTAAAATCTTGCTCCGTAGCGATGGAACAACGGTTTATATGACTCAGGACATAGGTACTGCCGCTCAGCGTTTCGACGAATATCATCCCGATAAGCTTATATATGTTGTTGGTAATGAGCAGGATTATCATTTTGCAGTGCTGAAGAAGGTTGTTCAGCGTCTGGGCGAGGACTACTACGACAAGATTTTCCATCTTTCGTACGGTATGGTCGAATTGCCCGAAGGCAAGATGAAGTCGCGCGAAGGTACTGTTGTCGATGCCGACGACCTTGTTGCCGATATGATTGAAACCGCACGTGCAATCTCCGAAGAAAACGGCAAACTTGGCGACTTGAGCGAAGCAGAACGCAATCGTATCATCGAGATGATTGCCATTGGTGCACTTAAGTATTTCATTCTCAAGGTTGACCCGAAGAAGCAGATGGTTTTCAATCCTAAGGAATCCATCGATTTCAATGGAAATACAGGACCATTCATACAATACACGCACGCGCGTATCTGCTCTATTTTGCGCAAGGCAAAAGAACAGAACATCAATCTTACCAAGCGCATTTCCGAGGATGTTCACCTGCTTGACAAGGAGGTTAGCATAATTTCGAACTTGTGTTCGTTTGACAAGGTTGTCGAGGAGTCGGCCAAGAAGTTCGACCCGGGACAGGTTGCAAACTATGTGTACAATCTGTGCAAGGAGTTCAACCAGTTCTACCACGACTACTCAATCCTGAACGAGAACGACCCCAATGTGATTTTGCTCCGTCTGCGTCTGTCGCAGCAGGTTGCCAAGACCATAAAGGACGGTATGGAACTGCACTTCCATACGATGAGTCTGCCCACGGCGATACTGGTATGGCATACAGCTTTTATTGACATCTTTTCTTCGGATAACAAGAAGGTAGACGGGCCTAACAACAGGGAGTATGCACTTATT
>CACWOG010000191.1 GCA_902762455.1 uncultured Bacteroidia bacterium
CGGTGGGGAAAGACATCGCTAGTAAACCGAGTGACCGAAATGCTTGCCGACAACGAGAAAGTGAAAGTTGTAAGGATGGATGCTTTCAGCTGTCGCACCGAAGACGACTTCTACAGGCTTTTCGCCACCGAAATAATAAAGCAGACAAGCAACAAGGTGGAGCAATGGATTACCGACGCAAAGCACTTCCTCACAAATCTGGTTCCGCACCTGACTATGAGCACTGACCCGGGAAGCGAAATATCTTTCTCGCTCGAAGCCATAAATCACAAATACACCGCCGATGTGCTTACTTTGCCAGAACGCATAGCCGTAGAGAAGGGCATCAGCGTAGTCGTGTGCATCGATGAGTTCCAGCAGATTGCCGACTTCCGCCATTCGCTGTCGTTCCAGAAAAAACTGCGCTCGGTATGGCAGTTGCAACAAAACACTTCATATTGCCTTTTCGGAAGCAAACGCCACATACTCATGGGAATGTTTGGCAAGAGCAGTTTCCCGTTCTACCGTTTCGGCGACCTGATGTTCCTCGAAAGGATTCCCGTCTCGTACTGGACAGAATACATACAGAAACGCTTTGAAACAACGGGCAAGCACATACCGGCCGAACTATGCGAAAAAGTGTGCGAATATGTTGAATGCAACTCGTCGTATGTCCAGCAAATGGCTTGGCTAACATGGACTTTTACAACAAAGACGGCCACCGACGAGAGCTTTGAACTTGCAAAAGAGGAAATTATGCGACAAAACCATGTTCTTTTCCAAAGCTACATAGACGCTCTCACTAGTTACCAGATAAATATGATACGCGCAATTGCCGATGGTCATACCAACGACCTATCAACCAAAAGTGTCATCGATGAATACAATCTCGCATCTACAGCAAATGTTGCAAGCATGAGAAAGTCGTTGGAAGCACGGGAACTCATTGAAGTGCAAGGAAAATCATACGCAATTTCAGACCCATTATTCGCAAAATGGGTATATAAAAATGTATAGCAATAACTTTACAAATCCCTTGTAAAATAAGACTTTATTTTGCTAATAACATTCTTACTAATAAAATTATTACTAATTGTTTTGTTAGCTTTGTGAGTAGGAGTATTGAAACAGCGAAAGCATAGAAATGTGATATACTTTTAAATAATTTAGCGTTTATTTCGCTACGAAATTAAAATTCTACAAATTGTAGCGAAATAGGATGATTTTTATTTTATGTAAAAATTGTAAAATCCTTTAAATCTGAATATTACAAAATGCTATCTAATCAAATATTTTTCATTGTTGTCCACTAAATTATGCGTTGTCACAATTTTAGCGTTGCTCCATTTCATTCCGCAGCAAAAATATGCGCCAACGCTTCAAAACACATACGTTTTTCTATATATATGCAACCTCTCCGAGGTTGATATATTCAATGTGACACACTTGAACTTATGAGGTTTTGTTGAAATTTTAGCGGACAACAATAAATATTTTTCAATTTTTGAATCCTTCAAATTATCGTATCTTTGAACATTCGTACGGTCGCGGCGCGCCACGACTCAACAAGCTCGAGGGCGGAGAACCCTAGAAACAAAAAAAGCGGTACCAGATACAGAAACAAGTTCAGCATGACATTCCGCTTTTTTTGAAACGGCTTTAGCCATAGAAACCCAGAAACGGCGTAGCCATTGAACGGCGAAGCCCTCAACGAAGTTAACCTTTAGCTCAGCGTAAGCTAAACTTAGAAACTTGCGTCAGCCATTCAACCCTTTTTCGCCAATACCTTCTCCAAATCCTTGCCGTTTTTCATATATGCCGACTTCATTTTCTCGAAAGGCTCCTTATACGACTCGAAGAAATTATAGTTAAGAACAATGGACACTTTCAAAAGCAGTTCGCTGTCGAGATGCTCACGAGCGAAAATATGATAGATATTGCTTCGGTCACAACCGAGTTTTCGTGCCAGCCACGACACACTATGCTCCTCATATTTAAGCCGTTCTTGTATCAGCTTCCCGACATGAAATTCCTTGAGTGCCATATTCCTAGTTTTTGCGCACAAAATACTGACATATTATTTTCAATTCAAAAGTTCTTGTTGGTTCTTGTTTGCACAAAAAGAAACGTGAACTTGTTTATTCAACTGAGGCCCTAGGAATCGCCCGTCAAGGATAAAAAGTCCACGTCGTGTGAACATTTCATCACCAGCCTCGACTATCATTTGAAATTTCCTAGGTTTCAGTTGATTTTATTGGCTTGAAACGTCAATATGTTATGCAAAATATTACATTTCCAATCTTGTCAAAAATTACTTCGCAATGTTAGCGAATATTTACGAATTGACAATAATTGTGTTGAAAATTTTGCGACAAAAAAATGGACAAAAACATCTATTTGTTTTGCTGACAGCAAGCAAAACGAATAGCGAACAGACACTCCTGTATTTTTTGATTTGCGAATATCCTTAAAATACATTATTTTCGCACTCGGAAAAATAAATTTGAGTTTAAGTCGTTTTCTCCATAACAAAGGTCGGAAACGTTTTTGAATAAAGGGTTTAACACGTTGACAAGACGAATAAAAAATAGTCTGCTATTATCCGTTGCTATGTTTTTTGTTGCAACGGTATGCCTGTCTCAAAACATAACGGGAAAGGTCACCGACGACACAGGAAGCCCTCTCTACGGAGCAAAGGTAATGATTGGCGGCTCTACGCAAGGCGGTTCATCCGACCAAAACGGGGAATTCTTTGTCAAGTGCAAGAAAGGCACGCAACGTATTGTCATCAGTTACGATGGCTATGAGCCATACGACGAGAAGCAAATGGTAGCCAACGGCGGCCTTGACCTCGGCACAATAGCATTGCATCCCGAAAACGAGCCTGCCGACAGCCTGCACATACTTGAAAAGCTATCGGACAAACGCACACCTACTACAAACCACACCTACAATTCCCACTATATGGCGAAGAAGAACATAGTCCGTGAAATTCCATATCTGCTGGAACACACGCCATCGTTCGTAGTCATATCGGAAGGCGGTCTGGGAATAGGATTTACAAACTTCCGTATCCGAGGAATGTCAAGCGAAGCAATAAACGTGACGCTAAACGGCATACAATTGACAGCCCCCGATTCTCGCCAAACCAGCTGGCACCATCTACCCGACCTTGCCAGTTCAATAAACCAGATAAGGATAACACGCGGTGCAGGCTCGTCAACACGCGGAACATACGCATACGGAGCAAGCATTGACATAACAACCGAATCGCCAAGCGCAAAGCCATACGGCGAC
The DNA here is from genome assembly GCA_902762455.1 of uncultured Bacteroidia bacterium. Lineage (GTDB taxonomy): Bacteria > Bacteroidota > Bacteroidia > Bacteroidales > ML635J-15 > Bact-19. Next base: position 3,277 of record CACWOG010000191.1, read on the forward strand.
GTCAGCGTAATGGGCGGCTCGTTCGGTACAATAAAGGCCAGCATTTCGGCAGGAACCGGAATTATGAAGAACGGTTTTTCCATAGACCTGCGAATGGCAAAAATCATAAGCGACGGATATATCGACAGAGCCGGCACAAACCAAAATGCCATAATGGTAAGCGCAATGTGGCGCGGAAAAAACAACGCCCTAAACGCCAATATCATATACGGAAAGCAGAAATCTAACATAACAATGTGGGGCTGTCCGTCGCAATACCTTGACGAAAACAGAAGATATAATTCGAGCGGTGAATACTTCAACACCAATGGGAAAAAGCAATATTACGAAGACGAAGCCGAAAATACTACAAGGACTCACGTTCAACTTATTTATTCGCAAAGGATATGGGACAATGTGGAGTTCAACTTAAAAGCATTCCTTAACTACGACAACGGCTACATTGAGGAATACAAGAATGCCCAGCATTTTTCAAACTATATGCTGCCAAACATAGTCCTGCCGGTTGTCGTCACTAATAACGGAACAGCCTACTCAACAACGACCACAATCGACCGCACCGACCTGATAAGACGCAGAATGATGGCAAATTATTATTACGGAGGCATAATTTCTGCAACGCACAAGATTGGAAACTTTGTCAACACATTCGGAGGATCTGTCAACAACCTGTCTGGTCAATATTTCGGAAACCTGATATGGCTGCAATATGCAGGAAACACGCCCAAAGACTACGAATGGTACAGGAACACAAGCAGCAAGATGGAATACTTCGCCTATTATAAGGCAGAATACACATTCTTTGACAAACTGACGCTATATGCCGACCTCCAATACAGAATAATAAACCAAGAGCTTAAAGGCTATGACTGCGACCTAATGCCCAACGGACAAATGAAAAATTTAAGCGAAGAATTGGACTACAACTTTTTCTGCCCTAAAGGTGGAATAAACTACGAGATTACAAAAAATATGAGGGTATATGCTTCCATAGTACACACCAGCAGGGAACCTTCGCGCGAAAACATAAAATACGCCATTGAAACACAAAGCAAGACAATTGAACCAGAATCGCTCAACGATGTTGAAGCAGGCTACGAATACAAGTCAAAAATATTTTCAGGCGGACTGAATTTCTACTATATGGATTTCACCGACCAGATTGTGCCGACAGGAGATTTTTCGCAGAACGGATACTACATAATGACCAACATAGAAAAAAGTTATCGTACTGGAGTTGAAATTTCTGCACTTGTAAAACCACATAGGAAACTGACATTGGAAGCCAATGCGACATTCAGCAGGAACAAGGCTAAGGACTATACATACTTGGCTCAAACATACGACGAAGAACTTAACGAAAGTACAGAAGAATATCAAACTGGAGAGACCAATCTTGCATTTTCGCCCGAAATAATAGCTTCGGGAGGCATAACTTATAATGCCTTTGGCAATTTCAACTTATACTACAACGTAAAATTTGTTGGCAAGCAATACATCGACAACACATCAAGCACAGACAGAATGCTGAAACCGTATAGCATAAGCTGTCTCGGATTCGACTATGAAATAATAACCAAATACGTCAAGTCGTTGCGATTCAAGTTAGAAATATACAACCTGTTCGACTTCAAATACAGCAGCAATGCATACGGCGGACTATGGTACGAACAAGGCGCACAAAGGTCGTGGGTAAACTATTTTCCACAGTCTGGCATAACATTTATGGGTGGGGTAACAATATTGTTTTAAATGTACAATGAACAGAAGACCGTCATTACTTGCTTCGCTGCGTGAACTAAAGGTTCCACAAGTCAGAACATACACGCGATACGGAACGGGGAGCGTTGTAATGTTCGACTATGCGGAATCCCCCCATTGGTACACACAGGAGATTCCGTATAAGTGAACTCACAAGCAACGTTCCTTATGCTGTTCGTTCAACTTTACGGAATGACCGTTAAGTGTTGGCAAAAAAGAATCATAATAATTTCAGTTGTCTATAAAATTAGAAACAATAGACAATTAACAATGTTCTGCCAATCGTAAAATCGTCAATCTAAAATCGTAAATCAAATTTACTTTATTCCATTCATAGTCTTATAGGTATTTGCATCGCTGACATCCAAGCCTTTCGACTTCATTTCGGCAGCCAATTTGGATGCATAAACACCTTTTTCGTAACTATTAAGCGACTTTACATAATCGAGAGCATACTTGTACTCGTTGAGTTCGCGTCCCATATTATGTGCGTGATAAAGATACTGGTATGCCTGTTCGGGCTTGCCAATCTTTATGTAGTTCTTTGCTATCTCGGAAGCGAGCTGCATCGAGAAGCGCTTCTTTTCCACATCGTTGTAGCCTTTCTGCTTGAGTTCGGAAACCAAACGTCTGTAAGCACCGCCAAAGGCAGCGATTGCATCGCGGTTCTGGTCGAACTCGGTATAATTCTGACCCTGGCTGTAAAGCAAGCTGGCGTTACGCTTTTCGAGAATTGCAAAGTCCGACTCGCTGAACCCATCAGTAGATTCGTTCTGCTTGGCAAGTATCGGAGCACAAATCTCGTTGAACTTCTTCACAGCCTCTGCCCTGTCCTGATAGTCGTATGCGACGAGGAAATTCTTTGTCGAGTAGCCCTTTTCGAACATATCCGACATCACTGTGATATTCCTGTACATCGACTTGCCAGCAGCACCCGAAGCGTTGCAAGCATAGAATATAATGTCGCCGAACGACTTTCCGCCGACAGTACCTTCAACTACAATCATATAGTCGGCAATGTCGAAGCGTACATCACCACCTGTCA
>CACWOG010000192.1 GCA_902762455.1 uncultured Bacteroidia bacterium
AATGAGTAGCGGCGCAATGCATTGCGCCGCTACTCATTTTCCAACCACTTACACATTTGTTCAAAAAAGTTTTCTCAAAACATTTGCACCATAAAAATAAAAGCAGTACCTTTGGGAAAATTTTTAACAAAACAAACTTAATAATATTATGGCAAAAATCAGAGGAGCCGTTAAAGTTGACACCGAAAAGTGCAAGGGCTGCAGCGTTTGCTTGGGTGCTTGTCCTATGGGTGTCCTTGATCTGGCAAAAGAAGTGAATGGTAAGGGGTACAACTACTGCTACATGAAAGACCCCGAGAAGTGCATTGGCTGTGCAAGCTGTGCTATTGTATGTCCCGATGGAGTAATTTCTGTCTATAAGGTAAAGGTGGACTAATTAATCTCAAAAAAATTAGCTAAATGGAAAAGGAATTAAAGTTAATGAAAGGTAACGAAGCTATAGCAGAAGCTGCTATTCGTTACGGGGCAGACGCTTATTTCGGATATCCTATTACTCCGCAATCGGAAGTAATCGAATATTTCATGGAGCAAAACCCAATTGAGAGAACTGGTATGGTTGTATTGCAGGCAGAAAGTGAAGTTGCTGCAATCAATATGGTATATGGTGCCGCTGCTTGCGGTATGGCCGCTATGACATCTTCGTCAAGCCCGGGCTTCAGCTTGAAGCAGGAAGGTCTTTCATACATCGCTGGTGCAGAATTGCCCTGCTTGGTACTTAACGTAGTTAGAGGTGGACCAGGTCTTGGTACTATCCAGCCTTCACAGTCAGACTATTTCCAGTCGACCAAGGGTGGTGGACACGGTGACTACAGACTTATCGTTCTTGCACCTGCATCGGTTCAGGAAATGTACGACTTCGTACAGATAGGTTTCGACCTTGCTTTCAAGTACCGCAACCCTGTATTGATTCTTTCCGACGGTATCATCGGTCAGATGATGGAAAAGGTTGAAATCGGTCCGCAGAGAAAGAGAAGAACAATGGATGAAGTTATCAAGCAGTGCCCGTGGGCTACTACCGGCAAGACCGCTAACCGCGAACGCAACATCATAACTTCACTCGACCTTGTAGCTTCACGTCAGGAAGAATTCAACCGCAAGCTCGTAAAGAAGTACGACACTATCCGCGAAAAGGAAGTAAGATGCGAATGCATCAACTGCGACGATGCCGACTATGTATTCGTAGCATACGGAACATCATCACGTCTCTGCATGAAGGCAATCGACCTTCTGCGCAAGGAAGGATACAAGGTTGGTTTGGTTCGTCCTATCACTTTGTTCCCATACCCGTCGAAGATTATCGCTGGTCTCGCAGAGAGAGTAAAGGGATTCCTCACTATCGAAATGAGCACCGGACAGATGGTAGAAGACGTAATGCTCGCAGTAAACGGCAAGCGCCCAGTTAAGCACTATGGTCGTGTTGGCGGCGTTGTTCCGACTCCGGAAGAAATCGTTGACGCAATGAAGAATTTTATGAAAGGAGAATAAGTCATGGCAGAATTAACAATTAACGATATAATCAAAGAAGAAAACCTTGTTTACAAGAAAACAAAGGTAATGACCGATAACGTGATGCACTACTGCCCAGGTTGCGGACACGGAACTACCCACCGCCTTGTTGCTGAAGTTATCGAAGAATTAGGAATTCAGGACAAGACCATCGGTGTCACTCCAGTAGGATGCTCGGTTTTGATGTACAACTACCTCGACATCGATATGCAGGAAGCTGCTCACGGTCGTGCACCTGCCATCGCAACAGCTATCAAGAGGGTTATGCCCGACAAGTTCGTATTCACCTATCAGGGCGACGGCGACTTGGCTGCTATCGGTACTGCCGAAACAATCCACAGCTGCAACAGAGGCGAAAACATCACCATCATTTTCGTAAACAATGGTATCTACGGTATGACTGGCGGTCAGATGGCTCCTACCACACTTGCTGGAATGAAGGCTGTTACTTGTCCACGCGGTCGTGATGTAAACACAATGGGTTACCCGCTGCACATCACCGAACTTATCGCTCAGTTGCCGAATGTTCTTTCGAAAACCAGAAGGACGGCAAGGGTGGACTTTCGTTCGTTGAAATAGTTTCGAACTGCAACTCCAACTGGAAGATGACAGCAGTTGACGCAAACAAGTGGATGGAAGAAAACACTTTCAAGGAGTATCCGCTCGGCGACATCAAGGTTGAATGGGAACTTCAGGAAGGTAAAATCAGCTTAAGAAACAGAAAGTTGGACTACTAAAAATTTAAGATCATGACAGAAGAAATAATTATAGCAGGATTCGGCGGACAGGGTGTCCTCTCTATGGGTAAGATTTTGGCATACTCTGGACTTATGCAGGGACAGGAAATCGCTTGGATGCCTTCGTACGGACCAGAAATGAGAGGCGGAACATCAAACGTTACCGTTATCATCAGCGACGAAAGAGTTAGCTCTCCTATCCTCACCCAGTACGACACGGTTATCGTTCTTAACCAGCAGTCGATGGACAAGTTCGAAAGCACAGTAAAACCTGGTGGAACTTTGATTTTCGACCCGAACGGAATCACTAAGATGCCAACCCGCAAGGACATCAACATCTACAAGATTGAAGCTGCACAGCTGGCATCCGACATGGGTAACCAGAAGGTTTTCAACATGATTGTCCTCGGTGCTTTCCTCAAGGTAAGACCAATCGTCGACAACAAGTATGTTGAAGAAGGTTTGAGACACTCGTTGCCAGAACGCGCCCACAAGCTTATTCCATTGAACATGGAAGCTATCGAAAAGGGCAAGGCAGAAGTTGTAAAAATGTAAACTCTACCTTATATCAGAAAAAAAGCCACTCGAAAGGGTGGCTTTTTTATTCCTGTGATTTAAACAACGAATACTGCTTTAACATTGCTACACTAATTACAGGAGAAGTATTCACTAATTCAATAACTTTTGCAAGGTCACCGTCATTCAGCACACCTTTATATTCTCCCAATTCCAAAATCCGACTAGCCGATACCTCCTTGATACTATAACAATCCACAAATCTGTCCTTGCCTTGCAAGAAAGAATAATCTTCCTGTTTAATCTGATGCTGGTAAAGACCTATACGACTCTTGAGATTCGAGTTGATCTCTGAATTAATAAGCGAGAGTGCAATGTACGAACCATCACTATCCTTCCCCAATATTACGAAATACTTGTCTCGATGCTCATCTCCAGCAAACTTTGGCACTACATTATCTTCAGGGTAAAAGCGCATATAAAACACACTCCCAGGCCGAATGGAGAGTTCCTTTAGACTTCCAATGCTTCCCAAATCCATTTAAGCAAGCATTTTATCAACGGACAAAGACTCTTTCAGATACTCAATCGAAGCATCATCTGCACCTTCCTCCTTGGCTATGGCAAGCAAATCCATTTCTCTTTGTGGGGTTTGAGAGGCTCGTTGCCATTCCGCCTGATGGGTTGTATCGCGTATTTCATTAAAAGACATATTAGCAACTTTTTCAATGGCATCATCCAAACATTCCACCTGCGAAACAGACAAGTAGTCCATATCTGGCTTCTCAATAGCACTAAACACCTCGTCCTCGAACTTGATACCAACTGCCGCTGCTTTCAATTCACTATCCGAATCCATAAAACGGGAATCCCCCCTAGCATATTTCAATACATCATAAAGAGCCGAAGGCACTGGTCCGTACGGCAAAGCAACTATCTTATCCATATATAAAGGGCGCAAATACCTAACTATATGGAACTTTTGTGCGAAAAAAGCAGCTTTGACAATACGATACACATCACATTTCTGCGTTCCACTCAAACGACTAATTATATAAAGCAGAATATTATGCAATGTATTAATCTCAGTTTTTCTCATTTCTTTTACTCCTTATTTGCGGACACAAAATTACATACTTTTTTAATTCCCCCCAAAAGATATTTAAGATACATTTCAGACAAAAACAATCTTTCCAATGCCTTTTAAATTTTCAAATCATTGTATCACCCCACCTGCCACGACATCGTCGCCTTCGTAGAGCACAGCCGACTGACCAGGCGTTGCTGCCGAAACAGGTTCTGCAAAACGTATTAACAATTTATCACCTTCCTGCCTTGCTTCACATTCAACGCCACGGCTATTATAACGAATCTTGCATTCGAGCCTCATCGGCGAAAAAAGATTTTCGTATTTCATGAAATTCAGGTCGGCAACCACGATTTCCGAACGCATCAAATCCTCGCGTTCGCCCAAAGTAACAGTATTCTTTTCTGGATTTATTTCCGTCACGAACACTGGATGTCCAACCGCTACATTCAAGCCTTTGCGCTGACCGATTGTATAGAACGGGAAACCTTTATGCTTTCCAAGAACCTTTCCGTCGGTAGAAATAATGTCACCCTCGCCTATTTTTTCGTCAATATCCGGCACTTGCGAGCGAAGGAAATTGCGGTAATCGTCGTCGGGCACAAAGCATATTTCCTGGCTTTCGCGCTTCTTTACCAATGCCTTGAAGCCTTTTTCGTCAGCGATGGCACGAATCTGGTCCTTTGTGTATTCGCCAAGAGGGAAAACCGTCCGCGAAAGATTATCCTGAGTCAACCGCCAAAGGAAATATGTCTGGTCCTTGCTCAAATCAACGCCCTTGCGTAGAAAATACCGTCCATTTTCGTGCATAATCCGCGCATAATGCCCAGTTGCAATGTATTCGCAACCAAGTTCGTCGGCTTTCTGTAGCATGATTCCCCACTTTATCTCGCGATTGCAAACCACACAAGGATTCGGCGTGCGGCCGTGCAGATATTCGGAAACGAAATTGCTGATTACCGTCTCGGCAAAACGCTCGCGAAAATCGACTATATGATGTTCGATTCCCAGCGACTGGGCGAAACGCTTTGCTTCCATGATGCTCTCGATAGTACAGCAGCCTTTTTCGCGGGCAATGCACGATTCCTTCATCGAATCGTAGGTGCGGAAAGTTGCGCCTGTAATTTCATATTTGTCGAGCAACATAAGCGCCGACACCGAACTGTCGATGCCACCGCTCATTGCAAGGAGAAGTTTTTTCATCTCGGCACTGATTTATTTCTTCGACTTTTTGCCAGATTGAGAAGATGGTGTTTCTCGTGTGTTTGCCGGCGGATTGCCATAATCGGGATTGGAATTGTGACGGAAAAACTCCATCGGGTCGTCAAGGTAGTCTTCGGGACGCATAAACTGGTCCTGATGTTCCTTAGCCCATTCGGCCTTGCGTTGCCATTCTTTCATCTGCTCTTCCTCCTTATCGGAGTGACCATGCTTATACACAACGGTTTCGCCAGATTTGTTGTCGCGATAATCCATCCACTCACCTTCCTTTTCGCCGTATGCGTAATCGCCTTCTTCCTCAAGCGAACCATCGGGAGCATAAATCTTCCAATGTCCGTGACGCGCTCCGTCCTTGTAGAAACCGTCCTCGTGCATATTGCCATTGTCGAAATAGTACTTGTAGTAGCCGTTGCGGGTTCCATTGGCGTACATACAGTCGAGAACAAGCCGTGTTGTGTTGGGATAATAAATCTTGACATTGCCTTCGGCCTTGCCGTGGACATAATTTATGATTTCCATCAACTTTCCCGACTCGGTAAACATCTGCCACTCGCCGTGACGCTTTTGTTCTGCATCGTAGCCACCAGTTGCAGCCGTCGCACCGCTTTCCCAGAACATCTCGACCTTTGACGAATGGTCGTCGTCGTAAACAAGGATTGACTTTTTTTTGCCGTTCTCGTAGTAATATTTGAAAGTGCCCGACGGAATGTCGTTGGTAAAGAAGCCTTCGTAGCGAACATTGCCGTTGCTGTACTTCTTTATCCACTTGCCCTGCTTCTTCTTGTTGATGTCGATATAGTTTATAACAGAACCGTCGGCCTGCCTTTCGCCGATGACCTGCGCATTGCCCGAAAACGAAACAAACGAAAGCACCGCAGCAACGACCAATATCTTAATTGCAATTAATCTCATAACTTTACAAATTTTACAGTCTGTACCTTATCATTATTTCTTATACGACAAAAATAAACACCCGGTTTCAATCCCGAAACATCTATATCGCATTTTTCCGAACAACCGATGTATGAAAACATCGTTTTGCCCGACAAATCAACTATTTGCAAATCTGATGCCACATTTATTTCAACGGAAATCATATCATTGGCGGGATTCGGATACAAAATAATTTCATCAGAAGAAACCTCATCAACCGTAGCATCCCGAGAAAATGGCGTTACAAAACCGCACCTGTCGTTGCGACCTTTGTAAGTACCATACATAAAACTTGGATTGTAGTCGTAATTGGTCTCGAATACGCTGATATGAATAGAATCTGCCCCTTCGCCCATCTGGTCGTAGGACTGAATTACAAGGTCGAGCTTGCCGTTTCCGTTGACATCGCCAAGATTTACTGCACTCAAAAACGAAAGTCCAGGCACACGCAAAGGCGATTCGTCCGTTTCGTGGAAATCGGACAAGTCGGGATTCGCC
>CACWOG010000193.1 GCA_902762455.1 uncultured Bacteroidia bacterium
TAAGCTCGACCCCGTATATGGTCGCGAAACGGAGATAAACCGTATTACTCAGATACTTTCGCGTCGCAGGAAGAACAATCCTGTGCTTATAGGTGAACCTGGCGTTGGAAAGTCGGCAATCATTGAGGCTCTGGCTACCAAGATTGTAAAGAAGGAGGTTTCGCACGTACTCTTCGACAAGAGGCTTATAATGCTGAATATGACCTCGATGGTGGCAGGTACGATGTACCGCGGTCAGTTTGAGGAACGTATGACCGACCTTATTGATGAACTGAAGGCTTCGCCTGATGTCATTCTGTTTATTGATGAGATTCATACCATAGTTGGTGCTGGCGATTCGTCGGGCAATTTTGATGCGGCCAACATTCTGAAGCCTGCGCTTGCCCGTGGTGAGATTCAGTGCATTGGCTCTACAACCCTTGACGAGTACCGCAAGATTGAACACGATGGCGCATTGGAACGTCGTTTCCAGAAGGTTATCGTAGAATCGCCGTCGCTGGAGGACACTATACATATTCTGCAGAAGGTAAAAGGCAAGTACGAAGACCATCACAAGGTTATCTATTCCGACAAGGCTATTGAGGCGTGCGTAAGGCTGACCGACAGGTACATAAGCGACCGCGCTCAGCCCGACAAGGCCATTGATGCCCTTGACGAAGCTGGTGCAAGAATGCACTCGTTCAAGGTGTCGGTGCCGAACAAGATTTTGGAAATTGAAGCCGAACTCCAGAAAATCAAGGAGAAAAAGATGCAGGCTGTTAAAGACCAGCACTTTGAGGAGGCCGCAACATACAGGGACAAGGAACGTGAACAGGAAACAGCCATTGCCCAGTACAAGAAGCAGTGGATGAGCGCAATGAACGACGACAAGAAACTTATTACCGAAGAGGATGTCGCAGAGGTAGTTGCAATGATTTCTGGCGTTCCCGTGAAGCGTGTGGCTCAGTCGGAAGGAACCCGTCTGCTTGAGATGAACAAGGCTCTTGCAGGAAAAATCATCGGTCAGGACGAGGCTATAAGCAAGGTTGTCAGTGCAATACACCGCAACAGAGCTGGTTTGAAGGATCCGAACAAGCCTATAGGTACATTTATTTTCCTTGGTCCGACTGGCGTTGGAAAGACTCAGCTTGCAAAGATTTTGGCAAACTATCTGTTTGATACTGACGATGCTCTGATTCGCATTGATATGAGCGAATATATGGAGAAGTTCTCGGTGTCGAGGCTTGTCGGAGCGCCTCCGGGATATGTCGGCTACGAGGAAGGCGGTCAGCTTACCGAACGCGTAAGGCGCAAACCTTACTCGGTGGTGCTGCTTGATGAAATTGAGAAGGCGCATCCCGATGTGTTCAACATTCTGCTTCAAATACTTGACGAAGGTCGCCTTACCGACAGTTCGGGCAGGAAGATTGACTTCAAGAACACAATTCTCATAATGACTTCCAACATAGGTTCGCGCCAGTTGTCGGATTTCGGAGTGGGAGTGGGATTCGACACTAAGGCTCGCAAAGATGCTTACGATGAGAATGCCAAGTCGGTGATTGAAAATGCTTTGAAGAAAACTTTCTCGCCTGAGTTCATAAACCGTATCGATGACATTGTGCAGTTCAATACTCTTACAAAGGACGACATCTGCAAGATTATCGACATCGAGCTTGCCGGTCTGTACGACAGGGTTAAGGATATGGGCTTCACTTTGAAGATTGAGCAGTCGGCAAAGGATTTTGTCGTGGATAAGGGCTACGACCCGAAGTTCGGTGCTCGTCATCTGAAACGGGCAATACAGAGGTACGTCGAGGACGTTCTGGCAGAATACATTATTAAGGCAGATGTTGCTGAAAATAACCTCATTACCTTGGAATACGATGATGTAGAAGGTATGAAGGTGTCGTTGTCGAAGGTTTAAACTTATGGACGACAGCAACTTGACGGTAAACGCAATGTGGATAGGCAAAAGCCTTTCCGCTTGCGAACTGCTGACTATCAAGTCGTTCATAAATAATGGACATAGGTTTGTACTTTGGGCATACGATGAAATTGAAACTCCGCTTCCCGAAGGTGCTGTTGTAAAAGATGCTTCCGAAATCATTCCACGTGAAAAGGTCTTTTCGTACAACCATACAAACCAGTTTGGTCACGGAAAGGGCAGTTATGCTGGATTCAGCGATATTTTCCGTTACAAGTTGCTGTATGTGTATGGCGGATGGTGGACTGATATGGATGTAACTTGCTTGAAACCATTGGATTTTAAGGAAGATTATGTTTTCCGTTCGCATCATTCGTTACCATTGGTCGGCAATGTGATGAAGTGTCCCCGAGGTTCTGAACTTATGAAGAAGTGCTACGAGGAAGCTTCCCAAAAGGTTGATGCTGACAACCGCGACTGGCATTTGCCTATACAGATACTTGTTGACAATGTGCAGGCGATGGGATTGGAGTCGTATGTACGGAAGATGTCCAACGAGGATTCGTGGAATGTAGTGCGCAAGATGCTTGCTGGCAATGTAAATGTGCCAAATGATTGGCTTGTAATACATTGGGTAAATGAGGAATGGCGAAGGAATAGGATAGGGCGGGAAACTTTTTTGAAGTCCTCATTATTTGCACAATTGGCAAGGCGCAACGGTGTGCAGATTAAGTACGTAGGCATTTGGGAGGGAATAAAATCCAGATTTAAATTGAGTCTGTTCTGGCACGGACTGATGCAATCGAGCAATTTAGCTTAATGTTTTCTTTGCCTTATAGAAATCAGTACCAAACAAAGTGCTAAGTTTATTAGTATCAGTATTATCACATTGTAACTATATGTGCTAAATGTCTTTCCTGCAAGCATTTTGTGTCCGCAGAGGAAAATCGTTTTCCCGCTTTGCTGAGTTGCGTAAATAGGAGGGATGTTGCTTGATTTTGTTGTAGTTACAATCTTCGAGATGTACATATTGCCGTAGCGTCTGTAGATGCTGTCGGAATTTTCAATACGTGCCAGTTTGCTGTCGATTTCTCTTTGTGCATCGTTTTTCTGTTTGCGGAATTGTGGTGTAAGTGCTTGGTCTGTAGTATTTTCAAGTTTTTCGGCCGCTTCGTAGAGAGAGACTTTTGCGTCGAAGATTTCCTGTTCCACGGGATTGATAAGGTAGGCTTCGGTTATGCAGGCTTCGTCGGCCCAGCGGATTGGCATAAGGTTGGCAAAAAGCGGCATTCCGCTGTCTTTCACAAACTTCTGGTTGAAGTTGTCGTATTGCACAAGTCCGCCAGAAAATATCATCTGCGGTATTACAATTATTGGAATAAGCAGATAGACGGTCGATATGCTTCTGAAAAACAGCGATATAATCATCGAGGTAAGGCATCCGCAGAATGTCAGCAGCCAGTTTATTACGAACAGTTTGCCGAAAAAGAACAGATTTCCTTCGATGAGCGTGGCTGGAAGTGTAAGCATAAGCGACATAATGGCCGAATGGACTATGTACTTCGTGATTTTTGCAAGCGACAGCGATGTGCTTTTGTCGTTGATAATGTGTTCGTTGCGATGAAATTGCCGTAAGAAGATGAATTCGTGAGCTGAAACCACCAGACCGAGGAAAAATGCGGTAATCAACAGCATCATCAGCCAAGCGGGAATGTTGGGGTTGGAATAATATGCGTATTCGTCAGAGTGTGAGAACCTTGTCAGCAGTGACATTGCAACGGCCATCAGCGGCGGTATGGCGATAATCATCGCAGTACGAATCTTGTTGCGCAGGTCGCATTTGAACGAAAACTTCAGTTGCGAGGCAAACGACTTTAGTCCGCTCGTTTTGCGTTTGTTCAGTGGTTTTATGGATGTTGGAGCAGGATAGGAGCCGTTGTTTTCAACGAACTTCCTGTACCATTCTTCGGGAGATGTGATGCGCTGGTTGTCGTGCGAGGTTTCGGTAATGATGTTTAGGATTACGCCTGGATTGAAATGGGTTTCGAGCAACGATTCCTTGTCGATGCGACCTGTGAGGCGACGGAAATATTCTGCCGACTCGCTTGGTTTTCCGTAGAAAATAGGGTAGCCGCCGTCGTCGATTATGAGAATCTTGTCGAACATCATAAAGGTTTCGAAGTCGGGCTGATGGATTGAGGCGATTACAATCTTTTGTTCGGATGCAATCTGGCGCAGCAGAGCGACAATCTTTTGCGAATCGGTTGACGAAAGTCCGCTTGTCGGCTCGTCGAGGATAAAAACATCGGGATTTGCAAGCATTTCCATGGCTATGCCGAGTCGTTTCTGCTGTCCGCCCGAAATCTGCCACGGTGTACCATCCGATTTTGCAACAATGTTATTCGTAAAATCTTCAAGTTCAACGCTTTCCAATGCTCGCTTTATCTTTTGCTGGCGGTCTGTGCGTTCCTGAAGGAAGGCGAGGCGTTGTTCAAGGTGTTCCTTTACTGTGAAAAGCGGAATAAGCGCATTTGCTTGAGGCAGATAGGCTTTCGTAAATTGCGAATCACCATCAGTCGAATGCTTGGAGATGCTTCCTGTGTGTGATTTTTCAATTCCGGCTATAGCTTTTAGCAAAGTGGTTTTCCCTGAGCCGCTTCTTCCAGGTGGAGGAGGGCG
>CACWOG010000194.1:0-4577 GCA_902762455.1 uncultured Bacteroidia bacterium
GCGCCTACGACATCGACATCACCAAGGACGGCCGCGAATGGCAGCCCGAACCCGAACAGCCTGCTATGGTTTCGATGGAAAACACAAACTTTGCCGATGGTCAGTTGCTCGACATTTACCACGAAGGCGCAAACGGACTTGAGTTCGTTGCAACCGTGGCTTCCGAAAACGGCAAGATAACCTTCCCGGCGCATTCGTTCTCGGTTTACATAGTTGCCGCTGCCGGCGATTATGCTCGCTTGAAGGTAAACCTGCATCAGGCAGATGGCACAGTTGTGACGATATATGTTAAGAAGCTTGACATTACCCAGGGCGACTTCAACCGCATAGTTTATAATCCTGGCATAGGAACTCCTGCCGATGGCGTTGATTGTATGGGATGGATTGCCGACGAGAACTATGACGAAGAGAGTATTCTGGATGCGTTGACTTTTGACGAGGTGCGCGACAGTATCCGCAACAGGGTTACCTCTGGTGTTACTGACGGAACGCAATTGGACTTTTACGCTATGCTTTTCAAGCACTATTCGGTTACATATCTGGCCGAAAATGAATCAGTGTTGCATACCGATGTGATGCCTTTCCGTGCAGATGCCGACAATTCTGCTATGAATTATTCTGTAAATGCCTTATACACTCCTGCATCCTCCACCCAGAACTTTGAGGGATGGCTGGTAAGTACCCGTTCCGATGGAGAGCATATCTATGGACACGACGATGATTTTCATAATTATGCCAACAGCACCGAAATAAAGGTAACTGGCGATGTGACCTTTAGGGTTAATGTTTCCGAAGGACATTGGCTTATTTACCACGAGAACGGCAAGGGCGCAACCTACAAGGCTGCCGACTTTGTTAGGGCAACTGAGCATACTGTGGAACCGACATTGGAGATGAGACGAAACGGCTATACATTTGTCGACTGGTTTTTGGGCGCTCCTACGACGGAGGGTGACGACCCTACTGGTGCCCTATTCAGTTTTGGTGGAGAACTTACCGAAAATACGCATGTCTATGCCAAGTGGCAAGCTAATACTACTGCTGATTATAGTGTGATTATTTGGAAGCAAAATATTAATGGCGATGGCTATGATTTTGAAGAAATTATAACTATATCGGGTAATGTAGGAGATCTTATAAATACGGTATCGCAGCAGGGTAGCGGTACAACCTCTTATGCCAGAATTAATAGCAGAAACTATCAATATCCAGGTTTCCACCTTGAAAGCTTTGACCAGAATGTTCGCATAAAGACCGAAGGCAATGCAGTGCTGAATGTATATTATGATAGAAATGAATATACACTGCGTTTCCAAGCATACGATTATACTTATACTGTATCTACTGGTGATAACGATAATAGTCCTGAAAAATATGGTCTTGTAAGTGGAGCAATGGCAAGGGTATATTGGAAAAATGGAGCATTTAGGACAACTAATAGTAATAATGGAACTGTTTACACTGGTATCGTTTATACTCGTAGCAGTCGTCAATCTTGGAACGACATCAAGACCATCACAGCTTTATATCAGCAGGATATATCAGCTCATTTCCCAATACATGGTACCAATGGTGTTGACTATACAGGATATGTGTGGGAACCGCAAAGTAGTCGTATTTTCACCTCAGGTAGCGTTCCTTCTTTAGATGCTATGCGAGAAGAGAATACTGTATTCCATGCAAAATTATTTGGTTCTGGAATAACAATTCACATGTATTATTACACAGAGGCTTTAGGTTCTACAGGCATCCAGTATCAAGGAAGATATTTTGACGAGCATCAGCATGTGCAAATTTCTTCGAGTGGTAGTGTTAATTCAACCGAATCAGAAGATTTCATTGAAATTTTAGGATATGATAAATTGACTTCTGATCCTCGCTATGGTTCGGGTGGAACAGTTGCCCTTAATTCAGGAAATCGTTACACTATTAAATTTTACTATACCCGTAGATCTTACACCATCAACTATATGAATGGAGCCTATTATGATGGTAATAACAACAATCTTCGTACCGATGGCGGTACTCAGATAGAAACTAAATCGGGTATTGCATACGGTAAGGATATAAGTTCATACAGCAGTCATAATCCTGACCCCAGTCATATTCCTGATGGCTATGTGTTCGAGGGTTGGTATGCCGATAAAACCTGTACGCGTCCTTTCGTATTCACAACTATGCCTGAAGGTGGTATTACCGTATATGCCAAGTGGCGTCAAATCCAGTACCGTGTATTCCTGCACCCCAATGTCGATGCCGAAGACATCTCTCTAAACTGGGGTTCGGACGAACAAGCAATGAATTTCCGTATCAATTATGGAGATAAAGTCAGTACACCTACAGGAATCCGTGCCGACTATGAGTTTGTCGGCTGGTACACCGATGAAAGTTTTAGGCGTGCATTCGACCAGAATGCCATTGTGCTGAACGAAACTACTGTCAGAACCGCATATAACAAAACCACCGACTACACCGACCCGATGGACAAATATGGTAATATAGGGGATGATCCTTATAATTCCGATGCTATAGGAAATAATGGAGGAGACCGTTTCTGGATTACCAAGAAGTACGACCTTTACGGCAAGTGGCGTGCCATACTGCGTGGTGCCATTGGTATTAATGTGGAATATGTTGTTGGCGATGGCGGCAATGCACCTACCGACACACATTTGTATCAAGACCATGCCTATGCTATAGCAGGACACGCATCTTCGCACGAAACCAAGGAATTCTCGCACTGGGTGTTGCAGCATTGGAATGGTGACGAGTATGTAGATACCGACACTCGCATTTATCCGGGTGCTACTTTTATTATGCTTAAGTCTGATGCAAGAATGGATCACGCTGTATGGATAAATCCAAATGATTCGACTGACATTGTTCCTGAAAGATATGACCCTGCTGGTTTGCACGCTCCAGACCGCACTCATACTGTATTCAAGGCAACCTACACCATAAAGCTTCGCGCCGAGTATGTTGATGTCGAAAAACCTGAATATACCTATATTAAATGGTTATGGAACGATGGATCTGATACCGAACGGATAGATGGCACAAGCACCAGCTCACCAGATTTGGGTATCAATGTGGCAGTTAATCCTCCGGTACCTACTCGCGCGGGCTACAATTTCAAGGGATGGTACAGGTCAAACGAGTCGGGGGCAACTATCACCGAATGTAATCCAAACTTCTTGTTCTACAACGGTGCATTTTACAAGGAATCGACTTACACTAACGCTGTTACAGCTGTAGCAGCCGACAAATACGGTTCAACCGAATATATGTACGCAATTTGGGAGCCTGTTGTTGACTTCACTTTTGGTGATCTTTGCCCTGGCGACCAAATTGTACTGCCAACTAAAAATTCGGCTGATGTGCTTATATCCGGTTCTTGGGAAGCAATTACGGGTGTTGTGTCGGGAGCAACCTACACAGCTTCTGGCTTGAATGATAATCTTACCTTCACTCCGGATCCTTCCACTTGTGCTCAGGAAACCGACTTTGATATCACAATAAACACTCCATCCGTTGGCACTTCGTACGACTATATATGGAAGGGAACTTCTGCTGATTGGAATATACCGACAAACTGGTATGTTTACAACAATGGTTACTCTATTGCTACAGAGATGCCAACAACTGACCATAACATTTACATCGGACCTTCGCAGTGCGTGAAGACAAACTGGCCGTCGCAGAGCAACGAGGCAAATGCCAAGAACATAACCATTGCAAGCGATGCTACGCTTACCGTTCCAGCCGGCAAGACCCTGAACATTGCTGGTAACCTCGATAATATTGGAACTTTGGTGGCAAATGGAACTGTCGTATTCTGCGGCGAAACACCAAGCCAAGACCAGACCATTAGCAACAACATCACGCTGGCTAATGTTAGATTCAACAATCGTGGCGGCGCTATCGTTCCCAACGGAAGCATGACAATAGCTGGTGCTGCAACCTTTACCAACGGCAATGTTGAAGGCGATGTTACATTTGGCGAAAATTCGAGCGTTGAAAATGCCGATGATATGACATTCTACAGCTTTGTGGATGGAACAGTAACAAAGGCAGGCAATGCAAACGGCTTCACATTCCCGACCGGTCAGGACGATGTGCTTGGCAAGATAAAGGTATCGAGCAACGCTACAAATGTTTCGGTGCGCTATTTCCACAATTCTGACGGTTTCGATGAGAGCGAGTATCCGCGCTGGTGGAATGTTGCCGACAACTGCAGTGACAACGATCCCCGACTTGACCATGTAAGCAACTTCGAGTACTGGAATGTAGCAACATCGGCACCGCTCAGTGCAACATTGACTGTTTCGGCAAAGGTAGGTGACGCTCATTTCAATGAACATACCGTAACATACGACGCTGCCGACATATATGGCGCATTCTGGAACGGCTCCTGCTGGGAGAATGTAGGCGGTGGCAACCAGAGTGTTTCAGAGGGACTGCACGGAACCATATCGGTTGAAGTTACATTGCCGGCTACAAGAGCTGTATCCGACAAGATACTTTCACTAGGTTCTATCGACCACAACACGATACTTCCAATCGAGCTTACATCGTTC
>CACWOG010000194.1:4589-6616 GCA_902762455.1 uncultured Bacteroidia bacterium
TCGCAGTTCGCTTGTAAAGTGGACAACCGCCACCGAAAAGAACAACGACTACTTCTCGCTCGAGCGTTCCGACGATGCAATCAACTTTGTTGAAATTGCACGCATTGCAGGTGCTGGCAACTCGATAGAACCACTCAACTACAACTACACCGACTATGGCGTTTACGGCGGCGAAAACTACTACCGTCTCGTACAGGTTGACTATGACGGCACCCGCACGGCATCGGAAATTATAGTTGTAGATTGCGTAGAGCCCGACCTTGATGAGCCTGAAGTCCTTGCATACCCGAACCCGTTCAACAGCGAGCTGACCTTGGAGCTTGACAATTTTGGAAATCGTCCAGCCAGCATCGAGGTTTACGATATGCTTGGCAGGTTAGTTTCCGTAGAAAAGGCCGACGCTCCGCAGAACAGATACGAAACCATCTTGAATTTCAGCAATCTGTCAAACGGAACATACACGGTAAGGGTAAGCACAGCAGACTTTGTAATAAATAGGAATGTTGTGAAGAATTGATAATGGACAATTAATAATTTATAATTTGTAGCGGTGCAATGCATTGTGCCGCTATTTTTTTTGCACTTTGCGCAGATAGTGTCAGCCCATCGAACGCCATAAACGGCTTTAGCCATTCAAACCTAGAAACGGCGAAGCCATAGAACGGCGAAGCCATAGAACGGCGAAGCCCTCAACGAAGTTAAACTGAGAAACCATCAAACGCCGCAGGCACATAAACGGCTTTAGCCATTCAAACCTAGAAACGGCGCCAGCCATAGAAACAGCGAAGCGTAGAAACCTTGAAACGCCGCAGGCATTCAAACGGCTTTAGCCATTCAAACCTTGAAACGGCGCCAGCCATAGAAACAGCGAAGCGTAGAAACCTTGAAACGCCGCAGGCATTCAAACGGCTTTAGCCCATCAAACTCCACAGACAAAAAAAATATTTAATCCTAATTCGTACATCGTAAAATTATTGTACTTTTGCGCCCTATTGGAATAATTATTGCATAGTGTTGTCCGACAAAATGTTTAACGGAAGACAAAGTGCATATTTACAATGGATTTGCCGTTATGTTATTTTGGCGTGACGGTGCATTTGAACTATTAAAATTTAACGGAATGACTGAGATGAACAGTATAAATTTTTGCGGTATGGTGTCGCGGTTCGCCACGACCACCACAAATGTCCATTGTCAATTGTCCATTATTAATTAACTTTGCACCAAATATTTAGTTCATGAAATACTTGGACCCTAAAGCGGATTTGACATTCAAGAAGGTGTTCGGCGAACATCCCGACTTGGTTATTAGTTTCCTGAATGCCTTGTTGCCATTGGAAAAGGGCGAAGAAATACAATCCATAGAATATCTTTCGCCGGAGATGGTTCCAGACAATCCTGCCCGCAAGTATAGCATAGTGGATGTGAGGTGCAAGGATGTACAAGGCCGTCAGTTCCTTGTGGAGATGCAGACAATCTGGTCGTCTGAGTTCAAGTCGCGTGTACTTTTCAATGCTTCGAAAGCGTATGTGCGCCAGCTTGACGCCAAGGAAAACTTCAGGCTTCTGCAGCCCGTGTATTCGCTGAATCTTGTGGATGCAGTTTTCGAACCCGATGTAGAAACCTACTACCACTACTATCGCCTTGTACACGAGCAGTATAGTAACAAGATTATCGACGGCTTGCATTTGGTTTTCGTTGAGTTGCCTAAATTCAAGCCAACTACATATTCCGAGAAGAAGATGCAGGTGTTGTGGCTTCGTTTTCTGTCGGAGATTGACGGAAATACAAGGGAGATTGACGAGGAATTGCTATCCAATCCCGACATAAAGAAAGCCATTGGCATTGTTGAGCAATCTGCCTTTACTGACGAGCAGCTTGATGCCTATGATAAGTTTTGGGATGGAGTCAGGGTAGAGCGCGCTATTATTAACGATGCCGAGGAAAAAGCAGTGGAAAAAGCGAAAAATAAAACTCTTGAAATTGCTCGCAAAATGAAGGCTAAGGGATTCGATAGTGCTACTATA
>CACWOG010000195.1 GCA_902762455.1 uncultured Bacteroidia bacterium
CTGCGCAGGTTCGGATTCCACGCAGGCATATCCTCAATGACAAAAATCTTTTTAAGAGCATTTATGTAATCATATACCGTGTTGTCCGACAACGAACTAGCTTCGTTTGCCTTCATGTCGGCAAGTATCGTGCCTATGGTAGCCATTGTTCCCTGATGGCGGGCATACGAACGCATAAGCAACCGAACCCGTTGCGGATTGCGCTCAACATTGTCAACGCGTGAAATGTCGCTGTCGCAGACTAAGTCATAATAATCGTATGCCTGTGCGAGAGCATCTTTTTCCTTCAAATCCAATGCGCCCGGCCAACCGCCTCGGCAAATAAGGAAAGCCAACCTGTTTATATCAATATTGCTACTGCCGTTAAGCGGCAACTGCGGATTTTCGAACAAATCCTTAAAGCTGACATCGCCGGAAGAATCCTGCGACTCGTACAGCGACATCGTCCGCATCTTCAATTTTGAGAAACGGCCTGTCCCCGAATGGAAAATCTCGTCGGCTGATGGCGGTACACTGCTACCTGTAAGTATGAAATGCCCGTATCCGCCTCTCTTGTCAACCTCGAAGCGGACACTGTCCCACAGCGAAGGAGCAATCTGCCATTCGTCAATAAGACGCGGATTGTCGCCATTGAGAAGATGCTGCACATTGACTTTTGCCGCCTGAAGATTCTGCTGCCTTGTCATTGGGTCGGCCATATAGAGGACGCTCTTAGCCTGCTGTGCAGCGGTAGTTGTCTTGCCACACCACTTTGGTCCTTCTATCAGAACGGCACCTTTTCTTCTCAGTCTTTCTGCCAACATATAGTCCGCAATTCTATGTCTATAAGCACTCATAAAACAGCATATTTAAAATCATCGCAAAGGTACTGCATATAAATGACTTATGCAAATTTATTTTTACCTACTTGGGAACTTGGACGATTTTCACTTGGGAACTTGGACGGTTTTCACTTGGGAACTTGGACGGTTTTCACTTGGGAACTTGGACAATTATTTTTCACACTACCTATTGGTACACTACAAAAAAAAGAAACGCAATGCATTGCGTCTCTACAGATAGTTACAAACACATTAATTAACAGAATGCGTTCATTTGTGTCTCTACGAATATTTTTTTTATTTTACCGCCGCATTATAAACATCTATGCATCATTCATTTGCATATTTCCAATCTCATTTATAATCTCTGCAATACCCTCGGCAAGCAGCTCTTTGTCCATTGATGGGGATTTTTCTTGCTCCGTAATGTACGGCAGATGAACAAACAACGCCTTTATAGGGAAAAGCCCCTTTGCAACAGAATAAAGCGCCTCATAATAAACGCGGTTGCAGACGAATGTACCTGCCGAATTTGACACCTTGGCCGCAATGCCTTTCCGATTGCAGGCGTCTGCCAGAAGCCTGACGGGAAATGTTGTCATATATGCCGTATCGCCATCGGAATGTATTGGCTCGTTCGTGGGAATATGCCCATTGTTGTCTGGTTTTACTGAATCCATAAGGTTTAAGGCGACACGCTCAATGCTCAATCCTGCATATTTCGAACTTTGCCCCAACGACAAGACAACATCCGGCGAATGAAATTCTATCAACGAGCGCAACTTTTCTCCTGCACTCACAAAATCAACAGGAAGCATCTCTTTGACAATCACCAAACTGCCGATATGGTCGGGCAAAAGTTTTGCAACCTCCCACGAGGAATTAAGCACATTGCCGCCAAATGGTTCGAAAGCCGTAACGAGAATCTTCATAAGGATGAGAGAAAGATTAGATTCGTTCTTCTACAAGTCCATAAAGTTTTTTCCAGTAGTCGTTTTCTACTGGTCTTTCCATATATTCCTCCTTGTGCAAACCAACTGGTTTTCGCGTTTCAAGATTGCGGTTCAGAACATCGGCAAAGTTTATAATCGCATCATACACAATTTTGTCGAACACCATCAATTTGTACGAAACTGTTATAAGAAGCACATTGGCTTTTGTTCGAGCTTGAATATAGCGTGTAACATTTGCCTTGTTCATAACAGGCTGCACCTGATGGGCATCCGTCTTTAACTGCAGGGCTTCCATTGTTTTGCAGAAATCATCGTACAACTGCTTTAGTTTCTGCTTGTCGTGAGTAATACATTCAGGAAAATCAAAAGAAGTTTCACCTTTCTCTCCACCAAATTCAAAATGGAAGTCGGTAATGTTTTTCACAACTTGTTCTCCAGCTACGACGACAATCCAATCGTTTTCATCGCGGTTGTTGACAATATCATCAATAAACTGCTGGAAATCAGCATTTTCGCCAGCATCCTTTTCTATTGTATAGAAATTGTGGCGTTTGTTTTCATCTCCTATTGTACGAGAGAAATTTTCGTTTGCAACATAGTTAAAACCACCAAGTTGTGCAATATGCCAGTCGAAATAGCTTAAGCCATTGTCTCCATATCCAATCGCATTTACAATGGTGACGCTTGAACCTCGTTCTACATGGCAACCGTAATTCGTATTAATATGGAACTGGCTAACCACGGGCATGTCGTTCTTTGGACCTTCGAGTATGGCGGCAGCAAGGTTCTTCAACCTAAGATTTTGCGAGAATGTTACCGCTTTTAAAATATCATCTTCACCCATACCCAAATCCAACTTCAAATCGACTAAACTCAAATTCTTGGCTGGCCAAAATATTCCAGACCTTTTTGCGCTCTTTACCAAGAAAAACTCATTGATACGACGCGCATTCTCCTTCAGTTCTTCCGTCTTGGCTTCGTCTTCCATAACCTCGGTAAAACCAGACCCAATAAGTCCGGCAGGCACGGCAAACATTGCTATTCCAAGTATTCCAATTATGAAAGCGATAACTTGTCCAGTTACGGTAATCGGAGGGTATTCTCCAAATCCTCCCGGGTCGCCGACATATTGTGCAAACGCCCAAATGACTGAATACCAACCATTGTCGTATGCCTCTGGCTGTGCGTCGTGTTCCACAAAGAAAAGTATGAACGAAAGAATCAACGTGATAATCACTAAGAATTGCATTGAAACCAGAAGTTCCGACTTTTTCGACCTGAATGCGCTTGTCAAAAGCTTGAACGAGTGCAAATACCTGAAAACGCGGAACAAACGCGCAACCCTCAGCACCTTGAGCGCCATATACGGTATAGGCATAAAGAAACTCAGGTAGAACGGGTAGGTTGACAATAGGTCGATAAGACCGTAGAACGAGAAGCAATACCTAATCCTTCCCCAGAAGCCTTTGTACTTCGGGTCAAGCATATCGGCATTCCAGATACGCAATGTGACTTCTATCGTGAAGAAAATCTGCGTTATCCAGTCTATAACATATAATGCAGTCTCGTACTTTTCGTTTACTGTGTCGAAAGTTGTAAGGAAAACCTCGATAGTGCTCAGTACAATGAAGCCTATGATTACATAATCGACAATGTTGTGCCACTGCTTGGTGTGCAGATTGTCGTCGAAAACTCGGTTAAGTTCTTCTTTGAAAGTCTGTAATTTCATTTTACAATCTGTTAATTATAAATTAATTAATCAACCATGCTACGCCCATACTGACATTTGCATAGTTTTTTATTTCGTTGAAATTTATGTTTGCTGCCACATCGAGCTGCACTTTGCGGTGTACAAGCCAGTTGAACCCGAAATCGAGCGAACATTCGGGCGTCTGCCAGCGCGTGAAGTTATTGTAAGACTCGACAAATGCACCCAAATTATCGGTTATGCTGAATCCGAAGCACACTGCCAAAAATGTTGTCGGCACAGGCGAAAAGCCGTCCCAGTCGCAACCTACTTGATAGCCTAGTCCAAGCCAGTCGGTTATAGTATTGCTGAAAAGCAAATGCATAGATGGTGCCAGATGTGTTGGACAAAATGCCTTAGTTCCGAGATGCGGTGCCACAACATTGGCAAGGAATGAAACGGCAGGCAGATATTTTGTCCCTTCGTACACCTTGATTTTCGTTCCGAAATTCAGCGGAGTAACGCCCCAGACATAGTCGTCAAACAGTCTGTCGCGATAGTACTGGAAGTCCATACCGAGACGGATTTCGGCGAAATTGGTAAGTCCGTAACGGAACAAGGTGTTGTTGACTGTGAAAGTTTCCTGTTTTGCTCCGCCACGATGTTCCCAGTCGAAAGCGACACCAGTTTCCCACTGCACCTTGTGCAAGGGCATAACATCCGTTCCCGTTGACATTCCCGGGCGGTCGGCAGAAATGGTTTGTTCTTCCTGCGCAAAGCATACTGCACCTATCAAGATGCACAATATTAATAACGAAAGTCTTTTTGTCATAATCAATTACCTATTTTTATTATCCAAAGTACTCAATCAGTCCTATTATGCAGGGAGGAATGAAAAAGAACTGCAAGGCATAGCCGATTGCTGTCATAAAACGGCTACCAGCCAAATCCATTCTGCTCTTAATCCAGAACCAACGTGGCGGAACCGTATCGCCCCAGCCCAAAATGCCTACAATAAGTCCAAAGACAGCTGCCACACAACCTAACGCAACAGCTTCACCATGAACATATTCGCCTGCAAAATAGCTTTCAAGA
>CACWOG010000196.1 GCA_902762455.1 uncultured Bacteroidia bacterium
ATCTCCAAGTAATAAAAAGCAATCTGATGATTATAAGCGTCTTTATTATTTAGGAGAAGATTCATATGCACCAGTATACAGTGAGGAAATTAGAATTACAGGTCGGAAAAAGGCCATGAAAGTACTAAGTAAAGGAAATAATTGCAACAATGTGCTATTCCTCGTGCCTGGCGATGGTGGAAATACTAAAGCTAAAGGAAAAAAAGACTCAGTTGCTGACGGACAACATCAAGCATAAGGACAAGACCATAACAGGACTGAAGCGCGAGATGGAAATTCCTGCCGAACGGACACGCAAGATTGTCAGGGAAAAGCTTGTTTCGCTCGGAAAACTATACGGAAAAGTATTTATGCTGACGAAAGATGCCGAAAAACTGGTTGACGAATACGCAGGCGACAACATTGCGCCACTGCTGAAGGCTCTTGAGGAAGCAGCATTCATCAAGGTTGAAGTATATGACAATTCGCAGATTCCAATCGACGACACCGACATTATTGTAAAGCAGGATGCACCAAGCGAAACCGCAGTCGAACGGCAGGAAAGCATACTCGAAAAGAGACACTCGAAAATCATCGCCTACCTTGAACGCCTCGAAGATGCCTACAATGCAACCATCGAAAGCGGACTTAAACCTACGGCAGTGAACATTGCTGAAACCATCGGACTGTCTTCGGCCTCGATAACCATGTGGTTCAACAAGCATTCGGAAGAAGCAAGACGGCTCTGCGAAGCCGACATAAACCTCTGCAAGAACTCGCGGCGCTTCTTCGACCCGCTGAAGGAAGCACTGGCAGGAAAGAAAAACAAGTCTAAGACTGCATAATGGCAATACTGCGAAAAATACTGATATTCCCATTCGTCGTACTGATACAACTGTACAGGAAACTAATATCGCCTCTCCTACCCAACTCGTGCCGCTATACGCCTACCTGTTCGGCATACGGACTCGAGGCATTCCGCAAACATGGAGTACTGAAAGGTTTTTTCCTCACGGTACGACGCATTCTAAGTTGCAATCCCTGGGGTGGCAGCGGCTACGACCCTGTGCCTGACGAATGCCCGTGGAAATACGTGTTTGGAAAAAGAAAAAAAGCAGATTAAGCACACCTGCATACCAGCAAGATACACAAGAAACAAACTGCGCGAAGATTACTCCCAAAACGTGGCAAAAATCTTCCGTCCTGTTAATAACTTGCCAATATTCATTTCATAAAAAAAGTATTCCCAAACTATACCTATTATATTTTTATAATAACTTTGCGTCCGTAATTTGAATTTAGAGGTATGGAAACTATTAAAGTTCTTGACAGGGAATTTGTACCCTACATCGACCACGAAACTATTGTGTCGAAAATCAAGGAGATGGCAGAAAAGATGAACCGCGACCTTCGCGACAAGAATCCGCTTTTCCTTGGAATACTTAACGGCTCGTTCATGTTCGCCGCCGAACTGTTCAACCATCTTACAATCGACTGCAACATCTCGTTCCTGAAACTCGCTTCGTACGAAGGCACAAACTCTACCGGCAAGGTTAAAAGGCTTATCGGTGTGAACGAGGACATCAAGGACAGAACCGTCGTTATTGTCGAGGACATTATAGATACTGGCATCACCATGGACCATATCGAAAAGCAGCTGATTGGCTACGAACCAAAGGAAATAAAGATTGCTGCTTTGCTCTACAAGTCGGAAATTTACAACAACAAGTATCCTATCGATTATTTCTGCTTTGACATACCGCAGAAATTCATTGTCGGCTTCGGTCTCGACTACAACGGATACGGAAGAAACTTACCTAGCATTTATCAAACCAAATAAAAACAAAATATCATGCTTAACATTGCAATATTCGGAGCACCGGGCGCAGGAAAAGGAACACAAGCCCAGAGTATTATCGACAAGTACAACCTTAAATACATTTCCACAGGAAATATCCTCAGGAATGAAATCGCAAACGGAACACCACTTGGTCTCGAAGCCAAGGCAATTATAGAAAAGGGAAACCTCGTCAGCGACGAGTTGGTTACCAAGATTATAGAAAAGTTCATAGCCGACAACCGCAATCCAAACGGATTCCTTTTCGACGGATTTCCACGCACACGCGAACAGGCAAAGAACCTCGACGAAATTCTGAAGCGCGAAGGAATGGAACTTTCCTGCCTGCTCAACATGGATGTGCCGCGCGAAGAACTTATCAAGCGTATGATGCACCGCGCACAGGTTGAAAACCGTGCCGACGACACTCCCGAAGTCTTTGAAAACCGTCTCAAGGAATACGAAGAAAAGACTTTCCCAGTAATGGAACACTATCAGAACCAGGGTAAAGTGATGTCGATAAGTGGTGTTGGCAGCATCGAGGAGATTTTTGTTCGTCTAGCAGAAAAGATTGACAGCTTGCTATAATTGCAAAAATATGAAACTAAGAATTATAATCCTGATAATTGCCACAATATGCGTTCTTCTTTCTTGTAAAGAAACAGAACCTATTGCTGTTAAACAAACGCAGGATAATAATACTGAATTTGAAGAGATAGAACTCGACTCAGAAAGTTTTGACATTACAGATAGGAATCCGGAATTTCCTGGCGGAGACAATGAATTGCTAAATTATATTTCAAACAATTTAAAATATCCTGAATCTGCCAAAGAAAATGGCATTTCAGGTAGGGTTTCCCTTCTGCTCACAATTAATGAAAAAGGCGAAATTGCTGATGTAAAAATAATTAGAGGTATTTGCCCCGAACTAGACGAGGAAGCTGTGAGACTAGTCAAAGCAATGCCCAAATGGGAACCGGGATACGAAAACGGAAAAGCAAAAACATCATATCTTATGATTCCTATAAATTTTAAGTTGTAACCGATATACGACAACAAATATTGAAATAATGAACAGACCGAAAATATTAATAATTTATACTGGCGGCACCATCGGTATGATTCAGGACAAGAATGGTGTCCTACAGCCGTTCAACTTCGAGAATTTGCTGAGCTACATACCGATGCTCAAGGATTTTCCTGCCGACATAAGTTCGTACAGCTTCGAAACTCCAATCGACTCGTCGGACGCCGACCCCGATTTCTGGGTTGAAATTGTGGAGGTTATTGAAAAGAACTACGACCATTACGATGGATTTGTAGTCCTTCACGGTTCCGACACAATGGCTTACACCGCATCGGCATTGAGCTTCATGCTCGAAAATGTAAACAAGCCGATAATCCTCACCGGTTCGCAGTTGCCAATCGGACTTCTTCGCACCGATGGACGAGAAAACATGATATCGGCAATAGAGCTTGCAAGCATGCAGCGCGACGGAAAACCTGTAATCCACGAGGTTTGCGTATATTTCGAAAGCCGCCTCTACCGTGGCAACAGAACCACAAAGTACAGCGCAGAGAATTTCGACGCCTTCCGTTCGCCCAACTATCCTTGGCTTGCACAAGCAGGCATCGATGTGAAGGTTGAAGAGGACAAATTGTGGACAAGCAAGAATGCTCCTTTGGTAGCACACAAGAAACTCTGCCGCGACATTGCCGTGCTGAAATATTTCCCCGGCATACAGCCAAAGACCATCGAGGCTATCATCAACATCGAAGGATTGCGCGGACTAATCGTAGAATCGTACGGTTCGGGCAATCTTACCACCAACGACAAGATTATCAAGTTGTTTGAAGAAGCAATCGACAAGGGAATAACAATCCTAAACATAACGCAATGCACCGTCGGTTCGGTTGTACACGGAAAGTACGCCACCAGCCTCAAGCTGATGAACTGCGGCGTAGTAAGCGGAAAAGACATGACCATTGAAGCAGCAATTACTAAAATGATGTTCCTCTTAGGGGAAAATTATTCACACGACGAAATGAAACGCCTTCTCATGCAGTCGATTTGCGGAGAAATTTCATAAGTTACAAAAAAAATGTAATTGCATGAAAATAAAGATTTTACTTCTGTTTACTGCCATTTGCCTCAGCATTGGCATAGCAAACGCCCAGCGTCCCGACAGACAGCCCGCCGACGGCGTAATATACGGCACCATACTCGAAAAGGACAGCAACGAGCCAGTTGAATTTGCCAACATAGTGGTTTACGACAAGAACGGCAATGTCATCGCCGGAAGTATGAGCGACAGCCACGGAAAATTCAGCGTACAGAATGTTCCGTACGGCACCCACAAGGTTGAAATTCTGTTTATCGGCTACGGCAAGGTAACTCGCGAAAACGTAAGCATAACTGCCGACAAGAAGTCGTTCAACATGGGCAAGATACACCTAAGCGTCGATGCGCAGATGCTTGGCGAAGTGGAAGTTGAAGCCACAATGAACAATGTCGACTACCGCCTCGACCGCAAGGTCATAAATGTAAACCAGGACATTGTATCGTCGGGAGCATCGGCTGTAGAAGTGCTTGAAAATGCACCTTCTGTCACCACCGACCTCGACGGAAACGT
>CACWOG010000197.1 GCA_902762455.1 uncultured Bacteroidia bacterium
CCATCGTCCGTTGTCTTCAGATTCTCTGCATTCAGGAGAGACTGAGTGGTGATTTGCGGGGTCCCCATGTCTACTGTGACCGAGACAACTTTTTTCCCATCAACCTCAAGATGAAGATGTTTCACCCCCGAGAGAGTAAGCAAGCGGATGTCTTTCTTTCGCGTAAGTCCTTTCTCAAAGAGATACTTGCCTATGCAACGCGATGCATTACCACACATCAGCGCCTCGCTGCCGTCAGCATTGAAGATGCGCATAGTGAAATCGGCTTCCGGAACAGGCGAAACACCTATCAACACCAAACCGTCGCTGCCTATTCCTGTATGCGGCTGACTCCATTGTCGCGATGTTTCTTCAGGATTGGGCACTTTGTAAAGCGAGGTATCAACATAAATATAGTCGTTACCAGCACCATGCATCTTTGTGAAATGAATACGTCTCTCCATACAACTAATTGTCAACGGAACAAAGAGAAGAAATACTTAAGAACATAGCACTTCTCTTTCGCGCTGCAAAGTTAATACAAAAAGACATAAAAAACATAATTCTTTCTGCTTTTTTGTTCAAGAAAAAGGGAAAAAGTTACAAACCGGTACCAAACAGTCGCCTTTTCTCTCAAAATGAAAGCAAAGGCACAACAAATCAGGCAAAAGAGTAATGCCATAGTTTTTTATTAGCGAAAACGTTTGTTAAAAAGACAACGATAAATGACGTAAATTGGAAAATAATAGTAACTTTGTGGACAAAAAGAGAAAAGCATGCTTCAACAAGACTATTTTATCAGGATTCTTGAGGAATTTGCTAAGGCGCTGAGCCTTTTCATGCTCAACAAGAAAGACCTCGGACATAAACAGGAGGAGATCCTGAAACTTTACGACAGTTACGTGGGAGACAACATCTTCTACCACACAGCCTCAATGGACGACATCATGGACTCGTTCACCCGCT
Source organism: uncultured Bacteroidia bacterium (assembly GCA_902762455.1). Classification (GTDB taxonomy): domain Bacteria; phylum Bacteroidota; class Bacteroidia; order Bacteroidales; family ML635J-15; genus Bact-19. Next base: position 946 of record CACWOG010000197.1, read on the forward strand.
TTCCTGAAGAGGAACGGCTCGATCGCATGGAAATGCTGGCCGAACTGTATTACGCAGAATATCAGCGAGGCAATCCCCAATGCTATTATGCTTCCGAGGTTATCCTTGCCATAAAGGAACATGAAGTCGATGGTCTGCCCAAGCGTAAAAAGCAGAGCTAATGCCCATAGGTAGAACGATACGCCCTTTATTTTGCAAAGGAAACTGTTGACTTTCGGAAGCCAGTGCTGCATACAAAGTGCAAGTATGAACGGTAGTGCAATTATTGGACTTACTCGCTTCAGTATCAGCCAGAACGAATCGAGGAACGGCATGTCTTGTTGTTGCCCTATAAACGAAAAATATATCGGAGCCACTACAGCTACCATAAGATTTCCGAGAATGGTGTAGGTCGTGACTGTTTCGCGGTTTGCACCAAGCATGCACGAGATTACAACCACCGATGCCGCCACGGGACAAAGTACGCCTGCCAATATGCCTTCGGCAATGGCATCGCCACCACCGAAAAATATTATAAGCCAGTAGCTTCCCATGCTCACGACAATCTGGAACAACATCAGCCACACGTCGAGCATTGTGATTTTTAGTTTTTTGACATTGACAGCCGCAAAGTTGAGCAGTAGCATTGCAAAAATGAGAATCGGCACGTAAGGTGTGAACAATGCGCAATACTTGTGCAACAATAGCCCGAGGACTATTGCTATTGGAAGTACGAAACTGCGAAATCTGTCCATTGTGCGTATAAAGTTTTCGGCCGCGAAATTAATAATAATGTATTCACGGCGGTTTTACTTTTTTCGTACCTTTGCCAAAACATTTTTTTTGATGAAAAGCGTATTATTTACATTAGTTTTATTCATTATGACAGCAATGTGTGCTAATTCGCAGAACCAGAAGGTTCTAGTGGTTTATTATTCATGGGGCGGAAATACTCGAGTAGTGGCTGAAAAGATTAAGGCTCAGCTCGGTGCAGATTTGGTGGAGATTGTTCCTGAAACTGCATATCCAACCGACTATTCGGAGTGCGTGGCGCAGGCGCGTAAGGAGACCAAGGAAGGATTCAAGCCTGCAATAAAGACCAAAGTGGAAAATATGAATGATTACGATGTGATTCTCATCGGTACGCCAAACTGGTGCAGTACGATAGCCCCACCTGTGGCAACTTTTTTGTCTGAAAACAATTTTGAAGGAAAGAAAGTTGCTTTGTTTGTTACCCACGGTGGTGGCGGTCTTTCGCGTTGTGAATCCGATATGCGCAAGTTGTCAGAAAATGCCAAGTTCCTGAAATCTGGCGTATTCAGCGGTTCGAGCGTTGCTTCGTCCGATGATGATATTGCCAAGTGGCTCAAGGAAATAGATTTGAAGAAATAGTTCACGATGACATCGGAGCAGACCGAAGTAAAGGAGAAGCTATGGAATAGCAACTACACCAAGGTGTGGATTGCTAACTTTATGATTTTCTTTTCGTTCATGCTTTTGGCTCCGATGCTGCCGCTCTATATGAGCGACACTTTCGATGCCAACAAGGATATAATAGGTATAGTTCTGTCAGGATATACGCTTACGGCCTTGTTGATTCGTCCGTTCAGCGGATTCCTTGTCGATAGTTTTCCTCGCAAGAAGGTTCTGCTGATATGCTATTTCCTGTTCTTCATATTTTTTGCAGGCTATCTGGCTGCAGGAACTTTGCTGATTTTTGCCATCGTCAGGACATTGCACGGGGCTCCATTCGGGGCTACGACAGTATCGAACAGCACTGTTGCAATTGATGTACTGCATCCGTCGCGCAGAGCCGAAGGCATTGGCTATTACGGACTAAGCAACAATATAGCGTCGGCAATTGGACCGAGTGTTGCCATCTGGATTCACGAGGTTACGGGTAGCTACGATTTGATATTTCTGCTTTCGCTCTTGTTTGCAGGCATTGGTTTTGCGATAAATTCCACGCTGAAACTCAAACCGCGCGACATTGTTCAGGACAAGCCAAAACTTTCGTTCGACAGGTTCTTTCTCGTGAAAGGTTGGAGCGAAGCGCTTGCAATGGTGTGCTACGCTTTCTCGTATGGCGTAATTGCCACATATATAGCAATATACGGCAAGGAAGAACTAGGGATAACTGGTGGTTCAGGCGTTTATTTCATATTATTGTCGGCTGGACTTATAATGTCGCGGCTGATTGGCAACAGAACATTGCGCGAAGGCAAGATTGTGCGTAACGCCTCGCTGGGAATATGCGTGTCGGTTGTTGGATACCTTGTGTTTGCCGCCTTGCACAATCCTGTCGGATTTTATGCATCGGCACTTATAATTGGTCTTGGCAACGGACACATGTGGCCTGCATTCCAGACAATGTTTATCAATTTGGCACCTCATACACAGCGAGGAACGGCAAATTCAAGTATCCTGATTAGCTGGGACATAGGTGTGGGACTTGGCATTCTTGTCGGTGGTGTTTTTGTCGAGCATTTCGGTTACCATAGCGCATTCTGGGCGGCATGGATTTTGAATGCAGTTGGCGTGATATTTTATTTCGCTTATGTCCGGAATAATTATTTGAAAAACAGATTAAGGTAAATTTAATACTATGAATATCAAAAGATTAATTTTTGTTTCTGTGGTAATGTTTTCTGCTTTTTGTGTTAGTGCACAGAAAAGTTTGGAAGTTTATATTGACGATACTACAGGCACTCCGACCAATATCCGTTCGGCTCCTAACGGGAAAATTGTTGGCAGTCTTCCCGATACCTGCATATATATGCTCGATATAAAGAATCCGCAGAATGGTTGGTGGGCAATAGATGATAATTCAGTGTTTGGAATATGCAGCACCGATACGACTTTCGATTTCAGCAGCAAGTGCAAGACTGCATGGATTCATTATTCAGTTCTTGGGTTCTCGACAAGGAATTATGGAGGACAGAGATATGTTTTGTACTCACAGCCATCGGAAAAATCGGCAGAAAATTTTGCATTTACAGAAGAAATAGGCTTGCGTCCTCTCGATTTTAAGAAAGGATGGGTTTATGTGGAGACATACGACAAGAAGCATCGCGGATGGATTCAGCTTGAGAATATTTGCGCAAATCCATTGACAAATTGCTGCTAAAAATAAAAAAAGGCTCGTAATCGAGCCTTTTTTTGTCGTGAAACCTAAATTTATTCAGCCTTGCCTGCGCTACCAAGAACATTGATAATCTTGTGCATGTAAAGTTTCTTCATGCTGTCGCGAGCTGGACCTAAGTACTTTCTCGGGTCGAATTCTGCAGGCTTTTCTGCAAACACCTTGCGGATTGCTGCTGTCATTGCCAGACGGCTGTCGGAGTCGATGTTGATTTTGCAAACAGCCGACTTTGCTGCTTCGCGAAGCTGTTCTTCCGGAATACCCACAGCAGCCTTCAATGCACCGCCATATTTGTTAATGGTATCAACTTCTTCCTGTGGAACCGATGATGAACCGTGCAATACGATTGGGAATCC
>CACWOG010000198.1 GCA_902762455.1 uncultured Bacteroidia bacterium
TAATTCCGTTTTCGGAAACCAGTGACTTGCGTCCACCGAAAGTCGATTCGCCAATGCCGAGCTGCTTTTCGTTCATGCATGGGTATGCGGTGTTTATATAGCGGTATGTGTGTGCAACCTGTGGAATTTCACCGACTTCTTCAAATTCGTACGTGGGCATTGCGTAGATGTTCTTTGATACGCGCTTGTAGATTTTCTTTGTTGCACCCTTCGGGTAGTCGCGTGCTGGCTCTATGTTGAATTCCGACTTTGAGCGGTGGCTGTCGTCGGTGTGCGAGGTGAATACCGAACCGTCGACGCTGGCTTTCTTGCCAACAGTTATGCTTGTGCAGCCGTCGGGGTAGTTGCTTACCCAGTCGGAATAGTCGATTTGTGCGGTGGCGATGGTTGCCATTATTGTGCATGCGCAGAGTATGGTTAATATTTTTCGTATCATAGTATTATAATCTGTTAGTCTATTTATTTTTTTCGTACTCGACGATATTTTTGAGTTGGGTCGTTTGGTTTGTTTGGGTTTGTTGGTTCAAGAAATCCATTTTCTACTAATAGTGTGATATATCTCTGAATGTTTTTAGTTTGATAACTAACATTAACTCTTTGTAAAATTTCTTTACTAGTTCTTGGTATAGAACAGAAGTTTATTATGTCTTTGTGTTTGTCGCTTAAGTCTTTCTTTTTTAGCCTGTTATTTGTTGTGTTAGTATCAGAGTTAGTAATAGAGTTGGTATCAGAGTTAGTAATAGAGTTAGTATCAGAGTTGGTAATAGAGTTGGTATCAGAGTTAGTAATAGAGTTAGTATCAGAGTTGGTAATAGAGTTAGTATCAGAGTTAGTAATAGAGTTGGTATCAGAGTTAGTATCAGAGTTGGTAATAGAGTTGGTATCAGAGTTAGCATCATAGTTGGTAATAGAGGTACTGTCCAGTATAGGTTTAATTATCATTTCTTCAGGAAAATCTTCCCTGTCAATGGTAATGACAAATTCTTTTGTCAGTTCGTTGTTTTCAAAATGAGCATTTGGAGTGTCTTTGATTGCTCGCATAATGCCACTTCCGACTCCTGTATATGGCAGAAGGTGTATGCCGTGGTTGAAAAGTATCTGGTTGCGTGGCACGGATATGCCGTGTTTGATGTTTTCGGTATTTACACCATCGGGTAGTATTCCTGGACTATGTATTTCTACACGGTTGTCAAAAATAAATATGCGAATAGGGGCATTGATTATATAAGATCTGTGCAAAATGGCGTTAACTACTAATTCGGATAGAGTTGTTGCGGAAATTTCCATTGTTCCTTGACTGTTAAAGTTCTGTTCTACTTGAATTTGTCGCAAATTTCGCTGAAGGAATGACATAATATAGTTGTATAGGTGCAAGGCATTGCCATCGGTTTCGCTTCCGCTCTTGTCCCTGAACTGCGTTCCGCCCAAACTGTTGCCTACGAAACTGACACATCGGGCAGTGAATACTGGTAGCCATCGCTGAGGAAATGTGCCCATAAGAATGAGGGCTGCAAGCGTAAGTGTGCCGTCTGGCAATATGAGACCTAGGTTTTTTAGCAGTGATTCGGTTGTTTGTCCATTGCTTATAATGTCTGCCAGTTCGTTTATTGGACGGTGGCGCAGTTCTGTTATAGACAACGACTGCCTATCAAAATCTTGTCGGAAGCGCCTTATAAGGTATTCCCGTATGGTTTTCTCGTCCAAATCGGCAAAACTGGTACCTGATATTGGTGTAGCATCTGGTGAAATATTGTGGTTTTGCATCATAATTGCAGCCAATTCGGTATTGTCGAATACTCTCCGCTTGTCGGCACCTTGTTTTACCCATATAATGCTTTTGTTGTCATGGTAGGGTTTGTTTAATCCTTGTTTTATGGTAGCGACGATGATGCACCCATTGTTATAAGGAACATTTTCGGTTGTAATAAGTATGGCGGGTACGACATTTTCAGAGGCTATATTGCTGAGCATGTTTGTTGCTTCCTGTGCTTCGGAAAATGACATAGTGTTGAATTCTCCTGTTTTGTCATTAATGCCTATTATTAGCAGTCCGCCTTGTGTGTTACTCATTGCAACAAGTTCGCAGGCAATATCATACTTGTTGGTTGCAGTGATACGCTCCTTGAACTGAACTGTTGTTTGTTCACCTATATCTCGTAATTGTATTATGTCGTCTATTGTCATAATAACTTGTATTTTTTTGTCGCAAATCCTATTTTGGTGTTGCCAATGAGTACTTTATTTTTAGTCAATTACATTCAGTCCGCCCTTTATCATTGATATTTCGTAGGGGCTGTCGCCGATGATTTCGCCGTCGGTTTCGGCAAAAGTGGGGCAGTCGTATGTTACCTTGATACTGTTCTCGGTGCGGGCGAAAACTACATTCTTGTTCTTTATTTGCGTTACAGTACCATTGTATAATCTGCTAACATTCCTTATTACAAAGAATTTACCTATATCGCCGAAGATTGAAATGTCGTATGCTCCGTCGTTTATTATAGCATCGGGTGTCTGTTGCATTCCACCACCGGAAAATTTTCCGTTGGCAATGCTGATTGAAAGCACTTTGCCGCTGAACTTGAAGTCTTCGGCTTCGATTGTGACATTGCGCTTCTTGCATTTGAGCAGGCATTTGAGCAGACTGAGAAGATAGGTTATTTCCTTTCCGCGCTGTTCGTGCGAAAGTTCGTTTGTCATTTTAACTATCTCAGCATCAAAGCCAAAACCAATGCTGTTGATGAAATATCTCGTCTTTCGTTCTCCGTTTTCCGTAAATGTTACAACGCCGACATCCTGCTTGGTTATGTTGTGCTTCAGCAGTCGCTCGATTGAAGCCTTGTAGTCGTTTTCCCAGCCATAGTAGCGGTTCCAGTCGTTTGCAGTGCCTTGTGGGATTGAGCCGAGGCAGATTTCGGAGTAGGGGACTTCGGTCTGCGAGAAAATTCCGTTCACAACCTCGTTGGTGGTACCGTCGCCACCGAGGACAATAAGGTTGCGGTGTCCTTCACTGAGTATCTGTGGAATGGCATTTACTGCATCGTTGGCAGATTTTGTGAGGTAACAGCCGAAATTTATGCCTTTTTCGGTCATATATGCTGAAATCTCGTCCCAGATGCGGCCTTTGCTGTTGCCGGAGTTCGGATTTACTATGAAAAACAGTTCGTTATCCATTAGAACATTGTTTTTATGCGTTTCAGACCGTTGATGAGTGCGTCAACTTCTTCCATTGTGTTGTAGAAGGCGAACGAAGCGCGTGCAGTTCCAGTGATTCCAAAATGTTGCATTGTGGGTTCGGCGCAATGTGTGCCAGTACGGATAGCAATGCCGAGTTGGTCGAGGAGAATACCTGCATCGGAGAAGTGTATTCCGTCCATTACGAACGAAATAAGACTTGCCTTGTGTGGTGCAGTGCCGATTATTCTTACCCAGTCGAACTGTGACATTTGTTCGGTGGCATAGTCGAGAAGTTGTTTTTCGTATGCTTCTATTTCTGGAATTCCAATGTTTTGGATGTACAAAATCGCCTTTTCGAGAGCAATTGCATCGATGTAGTTTGGGGTTCCTGCTTCAAACTTGAACGGCAGTACATTGTAGGTTGTCTTGGCAAAACTTACGCTTTCAATCATTTCGCCACCACCTTGGTATGGAACCATCTGTTCCAGAAACGATTTTTTTCCGTAAAGTACGCCAACGCCGGTTGGTCCGTAAGTTTTGTGTCCCGAGAACACATAGAAATCGCAGTCGAGTGCCTGAACATCGACATTTGTATGTTGTACGCCCTGCGCTCCGTCGATTAGGACGGGAACACCATGCTTGTGGGCAATTTCGATGACTTCCTTTATTGGGTTTACCGTGCCGAGAACATTGGAAATTTGTGTTACAGCAACGATTTTTGTGCGGTCGGTAATCAGCGACTCCAGTTTTTCGACTTTGAGGACACCTTTATCATCGAATGGCAAAACCTTGATAATGGACTTTTTGCGGTCGCACAGCAGTTGCCACGGAACTATGTCGGAGTGGTGCTCCATTTCGGAAACGATGATTTCGTCGCCTTCGCCGATGAAAGTTTCCCCGAACGAATATGCCACAAGATTTATTGATTCGGTAGTTCCGCGTGTGAAGATTATTTCTTCGGTGGAACTAGCGTTTATGAATTTCCGAACGGTCTCGCGGGCACGCTCGTTGGCTTCGGTGGCGAAGTTGCTGAGGTAGTGTACTCCGCGGTGGATATTCGAATTGAAGCGCGAATAGTATTCGGCTATCGTGTCGATTACTATTCGCGGCTTTTGTGATGTTGCTGCATTGTCGAAATAGACAAGCGGCTTGTTATGAACCTTTTCTGAAAGTATCGGGAAGTCCTTCCTGATTTCTTTTACATCAAAATTCACTTTTTTGAAATTTATTATTCTACAA
>CACWOG010000199.1 GCA_902762455.1 uncultured Bacteroidia bacterium
TTCTCCGTCATCGTCGATTTTTACGGTAACACCTTCTAGTACGGGCCCCACGGTTCCTAGCATTGACTTGTCCCAAGCTGGCCAGTTCACTGCAATTACTGGCGATGTTTCGGTAAGTCCGTAGCCTTCGCAAATTTTGAGCCCTGCTGCTGCAAACAACTTGGAAATGTGTAGGCTGAGTGAAGAACCTCCTGCTACGATTACAATTATGTTTCCACCAAATGCTTCTTGCCATTTTTTGAAGACAAGCTTACGGGCAATGCTGAGCCTCAACTTGTAGAAAGCCGAGTTGTTGTTGCGTACATCGAACTTGCTGCCAACCTTTAGTGCCCAGTTGAAGATGTGCTTCTTTAGAGGCGTAAAATCTTTTCCCATTGCCACAATCTTGTCGTAGAATTTTTCTGCTACGCGTGGCACCATATTGAAAATGTGAGGTTTAACATCCTGTACATCGCGCATGATTGTTCCGAGGCTTTCGGCGTAATAGATAGATACTCCTTTTATCTGGAAAGCATAGTTCATCATTCGCTCGTAGATATGGCACAAAGGCAGGAAACTTACCGCACGCTGCTTGTATTCGGCAGGGATAATCTGACGAACTCCGTATGAGTTTGACAGAATGTTCTTGTGCGAAAGCATTACTCCCTTGGGATTGCCTGTAGTTCCTGATGTGTAAACCAAAGAGAATACATCGTCCTCGCTGATTTCCTTCTTTCTCTCTTCAATGAGTTTCCTAAGCTCTGCTTCACGGCTTCTGCTGTCAATCATCAAGGTTGTCCAGTTATCGGCATCGGGAACGTCGGTAAATGTGAAAATACGCGGCTTATCCTCAAGGTTCTCAACGACTTGCTTAACTTTTGCATAAAGTTTTGCATTCGACACGAAGACCATCTTTGCTCCGCAGTCGCGCATTATGAACTCGAGTTCATTGTTGTTGAGGGTTGGATAAATCGGCACATGAACCAAGCCAGCCATAGCGATTGCCATATCGAGGATATTCCAGTGTGGCAGGTTCTGCGAAATGCTTATTATTTTGTCGCCCTTCTGCATTCCAGCATCAATGAGCGAGCAGGCACACATATATGAATACCTTCTGTAGTCGGCTGGCGTGTATTTTATCCATTCGCCCTTGTCTTTGTGTGCAAATGCGACATCAAGGTCGGAGTGTTCGTTGCGGTAGATGTCGAGGATGTCAAAAACCCTCGTTGCCTTTGTTTCTTCTACTTTTTCCATTTATTATTTGTTTTTGTGAACGGGCAGCTTCCGCACTTAATCGGGTGCTTGATGATGGAAGACAGCCAGTATCTGTATCCTATTGTAAAGTTAAATGTTTTCTTCTGGTATCCGTATGTTATGTTGAACATAATATCACTCTTGTCATTGAGAAAGATGGCGTACTCAAGGTCTGCTAGGAAACCAACCGAATATTCCCAGCTTCCGTTCTTCGCCCATCCGCGTTCGTCTTGATAATTGGGAACTGTCCCCCAACATTCGTGACCATAGCCCATAAGCCCGGCACCAAAACTTAGCGAATTGCGGTAAATCTGGAACATTCTGACTTTCAGTCCTGCTTGCAGGAAAAGTCCCGGCTTGGATATTGCATCACTCAAACCTCCGAAATTTGCGCGAAAACAGAGTATATCGCTTACAAGATATGTTTCCACACCAAGTATTACGCATGGTTCCAGTACAAATGTTGCGTTTGAATCAATCTTGTTTTCGTAAAGTTTTTTGTTGGGTTCATTGAAAAAATGAAAGCCGATAGGCGAAATTTTTAGTTGCAAGGTTGTTTGAGCACAGCTCCTGTTTGTCACAAACACAAGCATAATAGCTGTAATAACCAGCACAATACAATATAAAAATCTCTTCACCATAAAGAACATTATGTCCAATATAATAACTTGCAAAGTTAAATTTTATTTTGTTATTGTAGTAATCTTTTGCAAATATGATTTGGCTGCGGTGTTTAACTTCGTTGAGCTAAAGGTTGGCTTACACCGAGCTAAAGGTTAACGTCGTTGAGAGCTACTTGTGCTGCGATGCACTGCGATGCTGAGCCGTCGCACTGAGTGAAATCGAAGTGTTGTCAAAGTGAGCGTTCTCAAAGTACGCTGTTCTCGCTTCGCCGTTTTGAATGTTTGACACCGTTTCTGGCGTTCGATGGGCTGACACTATCTGCACAAAGTGCAAAAAAATAGCGGCGCAATACATTGTGCCGCTACAAATTATAAATTGTTAATTATCAATTCTTCACAACATTCCTATTCATCACAAAGTCAGCAGTGCTTACCCTTACAGTGTATGTTCCGTTGGGCAGATTGCCAAGATTTAAAACCAACTCGTAGTGGTTCTGCGTAGCATCGGTCTTCTGGAATAATACCATCTTGCCAAGCATATCGTAAACCTCGATGTTGGCAGTACGATTGGCGAAGTTGTCAAGGAGAAGTGTCAACTCGCTTCTGAACGGGTTCGGGAATACGGCAACCGACGGGTCAAGTTCGTAGTCGGCACACTTTGCAACTATAATTTCAGAAGCAGTGCGAGTACCATCGTTATCAACCTGTTGCAGACGATAGTACATTTCACCACCATAGTTTTCGTTGTCGGTATATGAATAGCCGTTTTCCTCTATAGAGCTACCAGCTCCTTCAACACGTGCTATTTCGGTAAAGTTGACAGCATCGTACGACTTTTCAAGGACGAAATAATCGTTGTTCTTTTCGGAAGCGGTTGTCCACTCTACATCAACCGAAGTTCCATTGCAGGAAGCGGTAAACGAAACGAGTTCGATAGGAAGAAGGTCAAGATCCTTGGCATTCAATGAACCGGATGCCACATCTGCACCACCATCTCGCGTACCGAAAGGAATACCTTCAGTAGAAGTTACATATCCTCTATTTTCGGAGAAAAGATCTTCCCAGCCATCTGGGAATGAACCTCCTATGTTTATCCATTCCGAACCTTTTGAATATGCAATCCTTAAATCTTCTTCAAGATGTGGTATTTCTGTACTCTCAATGCCGTGGTCACCTGCACCATAGTATAACTTTACACTTGTCAAGGTCTTGTTTGATTCAATATGCCAATATTCAATATCGGATACGTGATCAAGACCACCAGACATACTGCCACCAAGCATTCCAGTATTATCGGAATGATAGGTAACAGTAACATCAGCATTGCTTTCAGGAGTCATTTCAAAGGCAGAAATATTTCCATCGTGCCCAGTCAAGAATTTGAACGCAGAAGAACCGTGCTTTGTGATAGGTCCGTCTATGTAACCATCTCCGTCACAAGCAGACTCGGTGCCAAACTCGACAGAACCAATTATAAAGCCATTAATAGTTGCATTTCCTTCAACACCAAGATGATTGCTTCCCATATCAAAGGTCACATCTTCTCCAACCAAGATATTTCCTACCAACTTGTCGCCGTCAATTACTGGCGAAACAAATTCACAAGTATTTTCTATCTGTTCGTCGTTATGGATTAGAATAACATTTGCACCATCAACTGGATATGCGGTAGCATTAGAATATCTTTCACCATCGTATGTCAGCCAGTTGCCACTTGTTGTCCAGTCGTTATCATCGCTTGTAGCCACACTCACCCAAACATTATAAGGTGCGGTTTGTCCTGCGATAGGCGAAAGCTTAACTCTTGCCAACTTCACATCTGCAACCTTCTGAAGTGTTACCTCATCGGTTATCGATGCAATAAGTTCAACATCAGCAGCTTCTGTACATTTCAGTGTAACGCCAGCACTAGACCCGCTAATCTCTATATGTCCGTCATTGCTTGTCCACGATACAGAGTTTTCGGTACCAAGAGAAAAGTTACTAAATACAGAATCAGAAATTTCCGTTCCATTGAATATTATAGGTGTAGCCGCTAGTTTCGTTTCGGAATAAGTTTCAATGCCATTGGGCATAGGATACATATTTTCATTGAAAACAAAGTTTTCTGCCCATCCTCCTGCCGTCAAAGCACTAGGAGCCGAACCGATAAGGTTCAAAGTATTTTGTCCGTTTGCAGATATAGGCTTAGTTCTCTGATTGTCGTAATAAGTTTCTGTTATTGTACCGGTACTACTTGTTCCTACCAGTGCATTTTCTGCAACAGTACTCGACACCACAGTACCAGTGCTTATATTGCACAACAATGTCGTGCTTTCAGGATTCAGACCTGCTATACCACCGACGTATGCGGAAGTAGTTCCGTGTACATTACCACCGTTGTTGTTGTATGAAACATCGGTATAAGTGCTGGATCCGAAAATACCACCGACGTATGTGGTTCCTGTAATAACGGCACTGTTCGTACAATTTAATATGGCATTATGCTTTGCAGAAACTGTGCTAGGCGAATAACCAAGGATTCCTCCAGTATATTTCTTAGCAGTTA
>CACWOG010000200.1 GCA_902762455.1 uncultured Bacteroidia bacterium
ACACTTGTCGTTTTTGTCTCTATGCTGCCAGCACTGATGCTCTACGAAACTGCCCAAACAGCCAATGTTTTGACTTGGCTTGGCTTTGTCGTATGTCTTGCATCTGCCACAATACAACTTATCGCCGACAAGCAAATTCACGATTTCAGAGCCTCCAACCCAGGACAATATTGCAATGTTGGGCTATGGAAACACGGACGACATCCAAATTATTTCGGAGAGATTCAGTTTTGGTGGGGAATCTGGATAATATATGCTTCGCTCAATGGTTTCAACTGGTTTATTTGCTGTCCAATAGCCATGACAGCTCTGTTCCTTGGAATCAGTGTTCCATTAATGGAAAAACGTCAGCTACAAAACAAGCCAGGCTATGCCGAATATAGAAAACAAACAAGGATGCTTATCTAATAAGCAACTTTAAACACTCATCCCTGCCAGCCAACCCGTCGAAAATGCAATCTGCAAATTATAGCCTCCGGTATTTGCATCAACGTCAAGCACTTCGCCCGCAAAATACAAACCTTTTACAAGTTTCGACTCCATGGTTTTCTGATTGATTTCGGAAACCGAAACGCCTCCACTAGTGACAATGGCTTCGTTGAAGTCGCGATGCCCAACAATGTCAAATGCAAAATTCTTCATCAACGCGACAATCCTGCGCCTTTCGTCACCCGAAACCTGACAAGCCAACTTTTCGCCGTCCAACTTCGCAAAATCAACAAACACAGGAATCATCTGCATAGGCAGCCATTCGCGGAACAAGGCTTTTAGTTTTTGCTTGCCATTGGCATCGAGGTCGCGGAGAATGCGTGTGTCAAGTTTCTTGTCGTCGAGGGCTGGCTTCAGGTCAATCGAAAGTCGAACGGAACGCTTTTCGTGCAAGGCAATTACAGCCCAGCGGCTCAAGGTCAGAATTACGGGTCCAGTAACCCCAAAATCGGTAAACTCAAGTTCACCGAACTCATCGAAAGCCTTTTTCCCGTCAACGAACAATGTCGCAGCAATATTCTTGAGTGTCAACTTGTTGAGCCTTGCAAAAAAATCGCCATTGCCGACAAGAGGAACCAATGCGGGAAGTGTCTCCGACAACGAATGTCCGCATTTCTCGGCAAACATATAGCCGTCGCCAGTAGAGCCTGTGAGCGGATACGATTTTCCGCCAGTGCAAACTATAACCTTGCTGGTCTGCAACGTCGATTCGCCACTAGCATCGCGAATTTTCACCCCACAGACGACGCCATTCGCCACAATTATTTCAGTTACTGCCGTCGAAAACAAGAATTTCACCCCTGCCCTCTTTGCAGTCGCCACAAAAGCATCAACCACATCGACGGCTTTTCCCGAAGCAGGAAAATAACGACCTCCACGCTCAAGCACAACCTCCACTCCCGCCTCATCGAGCATAGCAAGGATGTCGGACGAGAAAAACGATTTGAACGCAGGGTACAGGAATCGCGGTTCGGGATAAATGTTGTTCATAAACCCATTGATGTCGTCGGAATTTGTCACGTTGCAACGTCCCTTGCCAGTAATCATCAGTTTACGGGCAGCACGGGCATTCTTCTCAACAACAAGAACTTTGGCGCCACTTCTACAAGCAGAAATCGCAGCCAACAGCCCCGAAGCACCAGCACCTACTATTATTACATCGTACGGCATTGTGAATGAAAAATGATGTGCAAAAATACAATTTTATTTACGATTGACGATTGACGATTGTTTTATTGGGCTAAAAGGCTAGCGGAAGACCTGTCGAGCAGTCCGCCAGTCTGCAAGCCTGTTAGACTGCAAGACTGTAAGCCCTTGAACTTTCAAATCTTCAAATAAATTCGTAAATCGTACCTCATAAATCGTAAATATTTCTTACCTTTGTCCCCTAATTTTTATTGCAGAATGATTAAAATTTCAGAAATAGAAGACACCCAGAAGTTGCTTGAAGTTATCAATCAGGCAATTCTCGACAAGAAAGGTGAAAATGTAGTCAATATGGACTTGCAAGCCCTTGAGAACCACATAACAAAGTATTTTGTAATTTGCACAGCCAACTCGGTAATCCACGCCAACACGCTTGCCGACTACATCAGGTATCAGACACGCGGCACGCTGAAGGAAAGACCATGGAAGGAAGAAGGCTTCGAGAACAGCGAGTGGATTTTGATGGACTATGTTGACGTTGTGGTGCACATTTTCCTCCCCGAAGCACGCGAATTCTACAAACTGGAGCAACTTTGGGCAGATGCAGAAACCAAATCTATTGAAAATAAACAAGTTGAAAAATAATGGAAAATAAAAAAGGATTCACCCCCGAAAACGGGAATCAAGGCTCTCCTATGAACGAGAATCCCGGCAGCAAGCGTAGATTCATAATTTACATTGTGATACTAATAGCACTTATCGTCGTATCGTTCATCGACTTTGGCGGAGGAGCCAACGAGATAAACTGGAACAAGTTCGAGAACGAAATGCTCCTGACCAACGATGTTGAAAAGGTAGTGGTGGTCAACCGTGAACGCGCAGATGTTTACCTGAAGCCCGAAAGCCTCGACAAGTTTAGCGGAGCAGCCCGAGGAAGCGGAATTTTCTCGGGAGCAGCGCCAGCATTCTACTTCACTATCGGCGATGTGGAAAGTTTCGAGGCCAAACTTGCCGAAGCACAGAAGGATATGCCCAAGGAACAGCGCGTAGTCGTAGAATACAAGACCGAACACGACTATCTTGGCTCAATCATAAGCTGGATATTCCCAATAATACTTATTCTTGTCCTCTGGTGGTTCGTTTTCAACCGAATGAGCGGCGGAAGCGGCGGAGGTCAGATTTTCAGCATTGGCAAGTCGAGAGCTCAGGTTTTCGACAAGTAACGCAAAGTGAAAGTCAACTTCAAGGACGTTGCCGGACTCGAGGAAGCCAAGGTTGAGGTAATGGAAATAGTTGATTTTCTGAAGAATCCAGACAAATACACGAAACTCGGCGGTAAGATTCCTAAAGGTGCATTGCTTGTAGGCCCTCCAGGAACCGGTAAGACCTTGCTGGCTAAGGCAGTAGCAGGCGAAGCCGATGTTCCGTTCTTCTCGCTCAGCGGTAGCGACTTTGTCGAAATGTTTGTCGGCGTTGGTGCATCGCGTGTACGTGACCTTTTCCGTCAGGCAAAGAGCAAGGCTCCGTGCATTATCTTCATCGACGAAATTGATGCCATAGGTCGCGCCCGTGGAAAGTCGAACAGCTTCAGCGGTAACGACGAAAGAGAAAATACTCTTAACCAGCTACTTACCGAAATGGACGGATTCGACACAAACAGCGGTGTCATTATCCTTGCAGCAACCAACCGCGCCGAAATCCTCGACTCTGCACTTATGCGTGCTGGTCGTTTCGACCGACAAATCCACCTCGAACTCCCCGATGTGAAGGAACGTGAGGAGATTTTCCAAGTCCACACCAAGAACCTCAAGATGGCTTCGAGCGTAAAAATCGACTTCCTTGCCAAGCAGACACCTGGTTTCAGCGGTGCCGACATCGCCAACGTATGCAACGAGGCTGCCCTCATCGCAGCACGAAACGACAAGAAGGAAATCGACAAGCAGGACTTCCTCGATGCCGTTGACCGTATAATCGGCGGATTGGAGAAGAAGAACAAGATTATTTCGGAAACCGAAAAACGCACAATAGCATACCACGAGGCAGGACACGCAACCGTAAGCTGGCTTCTCGAATATGCAAATCCGTTGCTGAAAGTCACTATTATCCCACGCGGAAAGGCACTTGGCGCAGCTTGGTACTTGCCCGAAGAACGCTCAATCACCACCAAGGAACAACTTCTCGACGAAATGTGTTCGACCTTGGGTGGACGTGCCAGCGAAGAAATCAACTTCGGCAAGGTATCGACAGGCGCATTAAACGACCTCGAACGCGTTACCAAGCAGGCAATTGCAATGGTTTCGTTCTACGGTATGAGCAGCGACATCGGCAACCTCTCCTACTACAACTCAACCGACGACTACGGATTTACCAAGCCATACAGCGACAAGACCGCCGAAAAGATTGACGCAGATGTGAAGGCTATGGTCGAGGAGCAGTACGAACGCGCAAAGGAAGTGCTTCGCAACAATATGGAAGGACTTACCCAGCTTGCCGAAACCTTGCTCGAAAAAGAAGTCATCTTCAGCGACGACCTTGAACGCATCTTTGGCAAGCGCAAAGGCGAAAACAAGGCTCTCGACGCAATAAACGAGGCTAAGGAGCAGGAGAAAGCAGAACAAACTGCAGATGCAGAAACCGCCCCTTCGACTGACGCTCAGGAAGCGGAGAATCAAAATAACGAAAATTCAGAATCATAAATGTACTGTCGCGGCGCGCCACGACACAAGAAA
>CACWOG010000201.1 GCA_902762455.1 uncultured Bacteroidia bacterium
GAAAAATGGTCGGCAAAAGTTGGTGATGTCGCTCGCAACTTCATTGCCCGACTCAACGAATTGGTTGCCAACGGCAAATACTCTGCCGAAATTGCTGCTTTTGTAAAGAGTTTACAGAAAAACATCAATCCGTCCATCGACCGCGAGCAGGCAATTACATTCCTTGCCCAGCAACTTATTACAAAACCCGTGTTCGATGCTTTGTTCCCCGATTATCATTTTGCCACCAACAATAATGTAAGCAAGAGTTTCCAAACAATAATAGACACCATTCAGGACGAAGCGTTCATTAAGGACAGGGAGATATTGAACAAGTTTTATGATAATGTTTCGCAAGTATGCGGTTCGCTGAAAACTGCAAAGGACAAGCAGGACACAATCAAGACTCTTTACGAAAAGTTTTTCAAGAATGCCTTCCCCAAGACCGTAGAGCAATTAGGCATAGTATATACGCCAGTTGCTTGTGTCGATTTCATTATAAAGAGTGTTGACGATGTTCTGAAAAAGGAATTCAGCTTGTCGCTGAAAGACCGTGGCGTTAATATCCTCGACCCCTTTACAGGCACAGGAACTTTCATTACCCAGACATTGACATATCTGAAACAGCACGGAATTTCCGACGAAGATTTGGAATACAAGTATCTCAACGAAATACACTGCAACGAGATTGTTCTCCTGTCATACTATATTGCCGATGTCAATATAGAAAGTGTTTACAACGATATTGTCACTCACAAGGATTATCTGCCGTACGACAACATCTGCCTTACTGATACTTTCCAGCTTACAGAAAGCAGACAGGGCAAACTCAAGATTGAAGGCTACTTCAAGGAAAACACCGAGCAGATAAACCGCCAGAAGCAGTTGCCAATCCGTGTTATCATTGGCAATCCGCCTTATTCGGTGGGACAGAAATCCGCCAACGACAATGCTCAGAACCTCAAGTACGAAGTCCTTGACGGCAGAATTGCCGAAACATACGCCAAATCTACCGATTCTACAAACAAGAACTCATTGTACGACAGTTACATAAAGGCATTCCGCTGGGCATCGGACCGCATTCACGAAAACAACACCCAAGGTGGCATAGTCGCTTTTATTTCTAATGGCAGTTGGCTCGATGGCAATAGTTCCGAAGGATTCCGCAAATGCATAGAAAAGGAATTTACCGACATTTATGTTTTCAATCTCCGTGGAAATGCAAGAACTTCTGGCGAATTGCGTCGAAAAGAAAAAGACAATGTATTTGGGCAAGGAACTCGCACACCTGTAACAATTACCATTTTAGTCAGCAATCCTGACAAGGAGCAGGAAAAAGCCACAATTCATTACCTCGATATTGGCGACTACCTTACTCGCGAACAGAAACTTGAAAAAATTCAAAATATCGGTTCTGTATTATCCAAAGACTTTGGCGAAACAATCCTTACACCAAGCAATAACGGCGACTGGATTTCACAAAGGTGCGATACATTTCAAGAGTATGTCATTGTAGGAGACAAGGATAACAAGGAAAATGAAAAAACATGGTTTTATCCATATTATTCTAATGGATTAAAAACTCAACGCGATACATGGTGCTACAATTCTTCTAACACTATTTTAGCCGACAACATAAAACATTCAATTGATTTCTATAATTGTCAAAGGGAATTGTTAAGTAAAAAAGAAATTAAGAATGTTGATTATGATTCAAAAAAATTCAGTTGGACTAGGGCATGTATAAATGACGTTCAGAAAAATAAGTCGTATTCATTTAATGATGGTAACATTGTAACAGCAATGTATCGTCCATTTTTCAAACAGCATCTGTTTTATTATCGTCCGCTGAACGAAATGATGTATCAAATCCCCAAACTTTTCCCAACTTCAAAGCATAAAAACATTGTGATATGCGTTTCGGGCGTTGGTGTCTTAAAACCATTTTCTAGCATTATTTCTAATATTATTCCCGATTTGGAATTGATAGGCAAAAGCCAATGTTTCCCTCTCTATTGGTACGAATCTAAGGAAGATTTCAACAGGCGGATGAAGAAGAAAGAAAAGCATCCTGCCGACACCCAGATGGACCTGTTTGCCGATGCACAATACGACTACAAGAAATTAGGATTCGATGAAAACGGCTACCTTCGTCACGATGGCGTTACCGACTACATACAAAAGGAAATCAATGCCCGTTATGGTTTCAAGGGTAAATCAAAACCAGTATCAAAGGAAGACATTTTCTATTATGTTTACGGCATTCTTCATTCGGAAGAATATCGCACCACATTCGAAGCCGATTTAAAGAAGTCGTTGCCTCGCATTCCTATTGTTGAAACCGCTGCCGAGTTCAAGGCATTTATGGATGCTGGTCGCAAGTTAGCAGATCTGCACCTCAACTACGAAAATGTAGAGCCTTGTGCCGATGTGGAAATAGAAACATCGGGCATTGCACGCACAATTGATTTCACGCCATCAGAAATGAGTATGGCAGCAGAAAGTTATGCGCTCTACGGCAAGCAGCGCGAAGTGTTCGATGTACAGAAGATGCGTTTCCCCTCCAAGACCGACAAGTCGCAAATCATCTACAACGAGTACATCACACTGAAGAACATACCAGCCGAAGCCTACCAGTATGTTGTCAACGGCAAGTCCGCCATCGAATGGATAATGGAACGCTACCAAGTCACCACCGACAAGGATTCGCACATAAAGAACGACTGCAACGACTGGGGCAGGGAGCACGACAATCCGCGCTACATCCTCGACCTGCTGTTGAGTGTTATCAATGTCAGCGTCCAAACCGTGGAAATCGTTAAGGGACTGCCTAAATTGAAATTTGATTAAAGAATAAGAATATGCAAATATGAAATGGATTAAAGATCATATACTTGAAATTATTGGATTAGCATTAGATTTAGGATTTGCAAAACCTATTATAGAATTCTTTGATA
Source organism: uncultured Bacteroidia bacterium (assembly GCA_902762455.1). Taxonomy (GTDB): domain Bacteria; phylum Bacteroidota; class Bacteroidia; order Bacteroidales; family ML635J-15; genus Bact-19. The sequence continues at coordinate 2,937 of CACWOG010000201.1, forward strand.
AAAGATGGATTGGATGGCTAATCGTCATAGTAATTTTTATAAGTCTGATATTAGTGCTTTTCCGCCAAATTTTCTTTGCCAAAAAGCCTAAAATCACATACCCAAAATATTTTATATGTTCACCACATCCTAATAAAATTGCAGAATATGGCTTTGTAGAAATTTGTGGCGTTCTTTGGAAATTTAATTTGGGAGGTCGCTATATTCCAGATGAGATATATAATTATTTAGAATCTTCTAATCGAGAAACCAATGAGGAATATGAGCAATATATATTCTCTGAACTTGACATTTGGACAGAAGATCCATATTGTAAGAAATGCCACTGCCAAATGAATATAGATAATTACAAAGCAAAATGGACATGTCCGAATTGTGGCGAAAAAGTGAAGATTCCTAAGCGTATATGGTACGACCCCAAAGAACAAATTTTGAAAATATTTAAGTCCATGCGGTATAACCATCTTGTATAAGCATATCTTAAACATCCTCATTTCTAATTCTTTCCACCATTCCCTCCAATTTTGGAATCTGCTCCATCAAATCTTCCTATTGTCTTAGTATGACCATTAATTCCCGTTTGGGAATAAAAACATCACATAATAAACAGGCATATATGTAATTTTGCCGATGCTCTCAATTTCACGGCTATTCGACAGAACAATGCCTTTACGTATTCCATATTCCTCATTGGAAACAAAATGGTTGAGAGCACTATGCACATAATAGTCCTTGCCGGATTTTACCTCGATAGGAACAACAGACAGTGTGTCGAAATTGTCAATGAGGAAATCGACTTCACCATGCTGCTTATTATCGTAATAGTACAAACTAAAACCATGCGCCTTTAGTTCTTGCGCAACAACCGATTCATATACTGTTCCAAGATTAACACTCAATTCGTCATTCATAATGGCATTAATGTTATTTTGGTAAAGCAGAGCCGTAAGTATGCCTACATCGTTAAGATACAATTTCAAAAGAGATTTCTTTACAGATTGCAATAACGGAAAACGAGGATTGCTGATTGCATCAACCTGTAAAGCAATGCCAGACTGTATCAAATAGTCAAACTCGTCCTCATAATCAGAGAACTGCTTGCCTTTCTTGTTTTCAATTTTACTTACGACAACACGCTTTTTCTTATTTTCCAAATTAGAAGGAATGGTGTCATAGATCCGCCTTATCTTCAAACGGTTTTGCTTATCATATTGCGAAGCATCAATGCCATAAAGCGAATGAACATCGATCTGTATGTCTCGCATCTTACTGACATTCTTGTCCTTTATAAACTGATTTACAGCATCTGGCAACCCCCCAGTCAACAGATAATAATGGAAAAGACGCATAAAATGATTGTGTAAAGGTTCTGGCAACGAT
>CACWOG010000202.1 GCA_902762455.1 uncultured Bacteroidia bacterium
TGGAAGGTGACGAACTTGTCGGAGATGAACTCGTTGGGACGCATTGTGTTGAAGGTGTGGTCGATGTTGAGCCACGAGTCGGTTCCCGAGGCGTAGTACAGTTCGCTGTAGCGCGGATTTCCGCCGATATATCCGCCCGTGAGAATCAGGTAGGTGTCGCCGACCTTCCTTATGACGAAATGCTTGTAGATTTGCGCTTCGAGCTTGTAGTAGTCGTTGGCGGTTGGCGTTACTGGCACCGACTTTATGAAGTTGAAATACATTATCGGGTACTTTGTTCCGAGGCTGACCTTTGTTCCGCGCGGTGTCTGGAAGAATTTTTCCTTGTAGGCGTAGCGCAGGTAAATGCCCGCTTCGGCGGCTGTGTAGTGCTTGTCGATTGTGCCCGTGAAATTGTATCTGTCGGTGTTGATGATGTCCTTGGTGTAGTGGCGGAACTGCAGTCGTGCCGTAAGGTAGCGCAGAGCCCTGAATTCAACATACGCCTTGTGCTCCGAAATGGAGTCCATCTCGCTGAGGAACCATTCGTAAACCGACTGCGACGACAGTTTTGTCGTCCGTTTGTTGAACGACATTCCGTCGCTGAAGTCGAGGTCGCGCTTGTAGGTGACGCCTAGTTTCAGCTCGTGCTTCGGCCATAGGTTAAACTGCACCTTTGCACCGTATTTCCAAGCCTTGTCGCCGAATCCGTATGCACCGTAGCCGCCCAAAGTCACCCATTTCGTAAGCTTTTCGTTTGTTTCTATGCCAAGACCGAGGCGCACTTTTTCGTATTCGTTGAACCAGATTATTGAGCCGAGGTCGAAATTGATGAATTTCCACGGAATGTAGCCTGCAGCGAGGATTTCGAGAACTTCAATTTTCTTGTCGAGGTTTATTTCCTTGCCAAGGCTGTCGATGACGCGGTATGTTTCAAGGTCTTTGCTTGTGAGCGAATCCTTGCGGTACTGGTTCCAGAAGTCGTCGTCCTGCTTGTTAGCCTTGTCGTTTACCTGTACGCCCTGATTGCTGAACTCACGCCTTTTGATGTCGGGGTTTAGGCTGATGTCGGAAATGTAGCTTTTGCCTATGCCGACAATCGGAACATATTTCTGTCTTTCGCCTTCGGCTGGCTTTGTGCCGTCGGGAACTTGCAGTATGTTGAAAATTAGGTTGGTATTCAATTGCACTGGGAACCATTGTATGCTGTCAACAAGTTCGTATTTCTGCTGTATGGAAACATTGAACACTTCCGACGGTTCGTTTGGCTCGGCGGTGATGCTTTCGATGGCGTAGCCGTTGGTGTTGATGTTCATTACGCCTTTCAGCCCTTCGAACACCTTGTTTTTCAGAGGAATGAACGAAATTACAAACACGGTGTCCATTGCTGTGTTGTACATCGTGTCCTCGATTTGGAAGAAGTATTTCGAGGTGCTTCCCTTGCTAATCGGGCTTAGGAAGCGCTTGTCGAGCAACGAGATGTAGTCGCTGTAGAACGACATTGACTGGAATTGCGTAGCAAGTAGCGTAAATGCTGGGTTTTTCATTCCCGACATACGGTGGGCGAGGACATTCTCCTTGTTGTTGTCGGGGTGTCTGAAAATGCGCTCCGTAACCGATTCGATGAGCAGAATGTGCTGTCGTGCAAGCAGTTGGCTGAACGAAGAGTCGTTGTCGTTCCCGTAGGCGGAAGTATCTTCTGGAGGCTTTACATCGGCGGTGAAGTACATCTTGTTGTACGACACATACGAGAACGAGCGCATTTTCTCGGGGTTGTTCCTGTTTGCGTTGGCGATTACGAGGTTTACGATTCGGTGGGCGGGGTTTTCGCCCGGAAGCACCGTTACTTCGGCAAGGCTTGTAACATCTTCGTCGAGAGCAATTTCGATGTAATGTTTGGCTCCAAGTTCGTCCTTGCTTACAATCTTGGTTGTGTATCCGAGGTACGAAATGCGCAGGAATTCGATTTTCGAGTAGTCGTCAATCTTGAAGTATCCGTCGAGGTCGGTTGAAGTGCCTTGGTTCTTGGCATTGTATATTATGTTGACGAAGGCTAGCGGCTCCTTTGTTTTGGTGTCAGTCACACGGCCTGCGAACTTTGTTTGTGAGTATGCGTTTGTTGTGAATGCGATTATTGCACACAGAAGACAAATGTGCTTTATCCCACAATATATATGCTTGGCTATGCACTTTCTCTGCTGTTTTTGTTCCGATTGCATAAGCCTATTTAATATTGTCGTCATTGTGTCCGCTGTGATGCTTTTTTTTAGCATATTTTTTTGCAAAAATAATATTTTTCTGTTGCCGCTCAAATATTTTGTTTTGTGGCTTGTCGGCTATTGGTTGAAAATGTTTTTGAACATATTCCCGTCAAAATCATTTATCTGTCTGATTGCCAATTCGCTGATTTTGTCAATTACCGTTTGCCTATTAATTTCAACAGCAATGTATGCAGTATATCTGCCATTGGTTTCGCTGTATTTTTCGCAGACTGGGCTTATGTCCTTCAAAACAATGTCAATGGCCTTGTTTGAAACGACTCCAATGTCTTTTAGGAAAGTTTCCTTGTCGCTAACATTTTCATGCTCTGCTGCGACCAAAACCTTGTCCACTATTGTCTTGCCAAGACTTGATTTTGCTTTTGCAACGGCTTTTTCGCGGGCAAGACTTATGTTGCTTGATGTTGCATCAGCACATGCACGGAAGAATTCTGCATCAGATATTCCTTTTTCGGCACAAGGATAACTTGCAACTGCAGTGGCTTTGTCTTCAGGTACCAAGTTCTTGCTAGCACTACATGACACTATGCTGGCAGAGAGTGCAATAAGTAGTATTTCGCAAAACAATTTCATGGTGCAAATTTACAAAATATGATGCCATCCGTCAAATAATCGAATCGTAAAATTATCAAATTGCAAACACCGCATCTTCCTTTCAACTTGCATCTGTTGATATTTTGTGACATTGTGTGTATTTTGCTGTTCGGCTGTGCATTACCTTTATCGTTCTAAAAACTACGCGATGAGAAAGTTACTTATAATCGTCATAATGTTTTTTGCAATACCGCTGTGCTATGCGCAATCGGTTCAGGAAGAATACATAAAGAAATATTGCCAGATAGCTGTGGACGAGATGACTAGGACTGGCGTTCCTGCCAGCATCACTTTGGCACAAGGTATCTTGGAATCGGGAAGCGGCACCTCGCAACTTGCAATAAAAGGCAACAACCATTTCGGCATAAAGTGCCACTCCGACTGGACTGGCGGACGAATGTATGCCGACGACGACGCAAAGAACGAGTGTTTCCGTATGTACCGAAATGCATCGGAGTCGTTTCGCGACCATTCCGACTTTCTGCGCAACAACCAGCGCTATGCTTCATTATTCCAGTTGAATCCAAAGGACTACAAAGGCTGGGCGGCAGGACTGAAAAAAGCAGGTTACGCCACAAGCCCGACATACGCGACACGCCTCATTGAAATTATTGAAAACTACAAACTTGCACAATACGATTCTGGCACATTCGTACCGATTGCAGTAGTTTCCGACAACAACAATGCTAACAGCGATAATGCAAGTGCAAATGGCAACGACAAGAAACCTTCCGTATATTATTCGTCAAATGGGTTCGAACTCAGCATGTCGGAGTATTCGCTTGGAACAAACAACAATACGCAATACATAGTCCTGAAATATGATATGAACATAGAAGTACTTTCGCGTAAACTCGGAATGGCTCCGTGGGAATTGCACAAGTACAACGACTTGCCTAAGGACTACAAAGTGAAGGCTGGAGAAATCATCTACTTGAAACCAAAGAGAAACAAGGCTGAGAAGAAATGTCTGGTACATACCGTTCAGCATGGCGAGACAATGCGCGACATTTCGCAGAAATACGCTGTGAAGATGAAGAGCCTGTACAAGATGAATGGCTGGGAACAGGGAGTTCAGCCTGTGGAAGGTTCAAAGCTAAGACTACGGTAAGTTGTTTGATGGGCTGACGCCCGTTTCTGTGGCTGACGCCGTTTGAATGCCTGCGGCGTTTGTGGGTTTGATGGGCAAAGCCCGTTTCTGTGGCTAACGCCCGTTTGAATGCCTGACACCGTTTGAAGGTTTGATGGGCTGACGCCCGTTTTAATGACTGACGCCGTTTGAATGCCTGCGACGTTTGAGAGTTTGATGGGCTGACGCCCGTTTGAATGTTTATATTTCAAACAACCTCAAACAATTTCAAACAATCCCACCCCTATAAACATTTGTTGAATTTTTGAACCATTGAATCAAAATTTACTCTACCTTTGTAAAAAATTATAATGT
>CACWOG010000203.1 GCA_902762455.1 uncultured Bacteroidia bacterium
CGCACAAAAATACAACTTTATTTTAGATTGACGATTTACGATTTTAGAATTTGATGGCTGACGCCGTTTGAATGGGCTTCGCCCGTTTATGAGTTTAACTTCGTTGAGGGCTTCGCCGTTCTCGCTTCGCTGTTTAACTTCGTTGAGGGCTTCGACGTTTGAATGCCTGCGGCGTTTCTAAGTTTCTAATTGTTTAATGTTGTTTATGGTTGTTTGAAATCGTTTGAAATCGTTTGAAGTTGTTTGAAGATTTGTGAATTTATTTGAAAAATTGGCTGTTTTGGGTTTGAAATGGTTTGATATTGTTTGATGCTGTTCGAGGTTGTTTTGAAAAATTGGCTTTTAGCCTTTTTGCCTTCTCGTCTTCAAGACTGTTAGCCCGTCAGCCTGTTCGCCTCGTATTCACATTTTTTTAAGTTTTTTAAAATCTTTCTAAGATTGCGAACCAATAAAAATAATAATTTTGCATTTTGTAACTAAACATAAATGGCGATGAAAAAGTTAGGCATTATAATCTTGGTTATGACAATATGCAGTTTCGCAACTTTTGCACAGAAGAAGGGCAAGACTGCAAAGGAAAACTACAAGTATAACATCGAGTTTACGATTAAAGGCTTGAGCGATACAGTAATATATGTAGGACATCACCTTGGAGAAAAGAAGTACGTTATCGACACTGTTGCCGTTGATGCGAACGGACACGGTGTAATGCGTGGCAACAAGGACATCCACAAGGGAATATACCTAGTCGTGATGCCGTCGCGCAACATGAATTTCTTTGAATTCCTGATGGGTCCCGAAGGTCAGCGCAACTTCTCCATCGAAACCGACACGGTCAACTTTGTGAAGAACATGAAAATCAAGGGCAGTCCCGAAAACGTTGCATTCAACAACTACCAGCGCCACATGATGGATTTGCAGGCAGAACGCTATGAAATAGAAAAGGCCATAAAGAATGCTGGCGACGACAAGGATGCCAAGGAAGCGGAATATGCAAAGATGCGCAACCTCAACGAACGCCGTGTCGAATATATGACCAAGGTCGAGAACGAAAACAAGGGCACTCTGTTCGGCTCTATAATGCGCTCGATGCACGAAGTTGAAATTCCCGACTTCCCGCGCGACGAAAACGGCGTTATCACCGACTCCACTTTCCAGTACAAGTATTACAAGAAACACTACTTCGATTACATTGACTTTGAGGAAGAAGGTCTTGTCCGCACGCCTATATACGAACCTAAATTGAACTATTTCTTCGAAAAGATGGTAGTTCCGTCGCCGGATTCAATGATTGTTGATGCGCACAGAGTTATCAAAATGACTTACGACGAAGGCATGATGAAGGGCGATACCTTAATATACCAATACACTCTTTCGCATCTGCTAAACTACTTCGAGGAATCGAAGATTATGGGCTACGATGCTGTGTTTGTGGCAATTGCAGAAGACTGGTACTTGAGCGGAAAAGCACCTTGGGCAGATACCGCATTCATGTCGAAACTGAAGGAACGCGTAGAAAAAATCACCCCCACCCGACTTGGCAGCGTTGCCTACAACCTCACCAGAATGCAGTGCGTCGACGACCGCTACTACAACTTGCACGACGTGAAGTCCGACTACACCGTGCTGATATTCTGGGAACCATCTTGCGGACACTGCAAGAAGGAAGTTCCAAAACTGATAAAGGAATACCGCGACACACTCAAGGACTTGGGTGTAAAGGTTTTCGCAATATACACCCAGTACGACAAGGAGGAATGGGTTAAATTCATTGACGAAAAGGAAATTAAGGAAACCGGCTGGATTAACGTCTGGGACGGACCTTATCCGCACTCACGCTTCCGCGACTACTACGACATCTACAGCACTCCAGTAATCTATGTCCTCGACAAGAACAAGAAGATTGTCGGCAAGCGTCTGAACGTTGAGAATATCAAGGACTTGATTATGTTTGAAAAACGTAAGGAGGAACATGAGAAGAACACTCATTAAAATCCTTCTGACAATAATCACACTGCAAGCCTTTGTCGTTTCGGCAAGGGCTTACAGCATTAAATTGGAGATACGAAATCTCCCCGACCAGTATGTTTATCTCGCTCAGTATCACGGATTCCAAAGTCTCACGCTCGACTCGGTAAAATGCAAGAACGGAATCGCAGAATTCAAAGGTAAAAACACTTTGCCTCAAGGAATATACTATATATTTATAAAGGAGAAGAAACTATTTGACTTCCACTTTGCCAACAACAAGAAAACGCTCACACTTTCCACCGACATCGAAGACCCAGCATATCATCTAACCGTAAGCGGTGATGAAACTAGCAAGTCGTTCAACGAGGCTCATAAGACAATCCTCGGATACAGGAAACAACTGGACGATAAAATGGTAATTTTAGCAGGAAATAAGCATTGGGGCGGTGATACCGTTGAAATCAAAAAGGAAATCGACAGCATCAACAACCAATATATTGACTTCCTCCATAGTGAAATGAAAAAGCAGAAGAAAGGCGATTTCCTATATAACCTCTACAAAATGGCATTCGGGGCACAATGGCCTGGCTATAATCCCATTACCGACCTTGACTTCTCAAATCCAGACCTGCTGAACACACCCGAATATTCGTTCAGGAGCTTCATTGAAAAATACTGCGAAAAAAATATAGATGCATACGCCGACAACATTATGGTTGCCATAGCAAATGCCGAACATATTATCCATAAAACCGACCCGCAGAGCGACTACAGAGCTCATATCCTCGACTACATAGTCATAACCTACTTATCCACATTACACACTTATCCAAGAGACCTAAGACTCGAAGCGGTATCATGCAAATTGTGGGAGGAATACTACAGCGAAAAACCTTGGTGGATGAGCGACTACGACTATTCATTTATAAAATGGAGATACGACATCACAAAATCCAATGTTATCGGAATGCAAGGCAAGGACATTGTACTTCCCGACCAAAACGAAACCGAGCGTTCGCTGTACGCACTGAAATCAAAATACAAAATTCTTGTCTTCTGGGATTCGGAATGTGAAGTCTGCATCGAGAAAGTAAGCCACATCCAAGCCGACTACCCCGAACTGAAAGCAATGGGCGCAGAAGTATTTGCCGTATATACCGAAGCCGAATACGAGCAGTGGAAGGAATACATTGCCGAAAACGAACTAAACTGGATAAATGTCAGCGACCCCGAAGGTGTCGGCACATACGACTACGACTACGGCACTTACAAAACACCACGTCTTTACCTGCTTGACGAAAACAATATCATCATAGCAAAGGACTTCGATTCGGCAAAGATTATTGAAACAATCAGCAAGCAGGCAAAAGGAAACTAAAGTTTCTTTTTATTTATAGGTGTGCACAAAAAATTGGATTAATGTAGTTTTTGCTGCCGTTGATTTATTTGAACATTCAAGTGACAAGGCTTGTCGTTTGCTCAATTCGTATCACTAACTAAAGGTTAATACGAGCTAAAGTCCGTATAATAAACAACTTAGAAATTTAAGCCTCCAATACCATCTTATTTCTTGTACTTCACGGCAACACCTTCAAGATAAGGATAAAGACCTGCATAACCGTACTTTGCATTTACAACAGCATCTGCTCCAACTTCTTTCGCCTTTTTCTGCATCTTGTCCATAAGTCCACTAGGGGAAGAAAATATACTTCCAGACACTTCAATGTACTTAAACTCCTCATATTTTGCATCTGGACTACTAGTCATATACACAGGAACTTGACCTTCCGAATTAAATGTTGCAACTTGAACTGTAGCACAAGAGCATAACAAGACCGCAAATAATGAAATAACAAAAATTACTCGTTTCATATTATATTTTTTAAGTTAGTACAACAATAACGAGTATTTTTAATTATTATTGTTCAATATGTAAAACAAACTATTACGGACAATATATTTTTAACATTTCTTGTCCGTAACTCAAAATTTGCAATACTTACGGACAAGATACTTTCATTATATTCAGTCCGCAACCACAAAAAATCAACACTTACGGACAAGATATTCTTACTATACCCAGTCCGCAACTATCAAAAACCGACACTTACGGACAAGATATTTTTTTTCAACCTTGCTACACTTATTTCTCAGCTAGAAATCAGGATAACACACATAATTAAAACATTATCAAATATTTACATAAAAATTAAATGAAGGGGGTAGTCATTTCGGAAGCTAGTCGAAACACGCGATACGGAACGAGGAGCGTTGTGAAGACTGCTGTCCGTAATCTCCTACAACATTA
>CACWOG010000204.1 GCA_902762455.1 uncultured Bacteroidia bacterium
CAACCGGTGTCAAGGGTATAACCTTGGACGATGGCGATTATGTAATAGGTATGATTACTGTCCGTCCCGAACAGGATGTACTTGTAGTTTCCGAAAATGGTTACGGCAAGCGTTCGAGCATCGAGGACTACCGCGTTACAAACCGTGGCGGTAAGGGTGTTAAGACCTTGAATGTCACAGAAAAGACTGGTAACCTTATCAGTGTAAATGCAGTTACCGACAACGACCACCTGATGATTATCAATCGTTCTGGCATAACAATCCGTCTGGCTGTTGACACATTGCGCGTAATGGGTCGTGCAACTCAGGGTGTTCGCCTGATAAATCTCCGCGACGGCGATGTAATCGCATCCGTAGCAAAAATTGAAGGTGGTGCCGAACTTGAACGTATTGCCGAGGAAGAGGCCGCAAAGATTGCACAGATGGAAGCTGAGGCTGATGGCATAGTTCCCGCTGAAAATCAAGAAGAAGTTGTGCCGGAAGAAAATGGCGCAGAAATTGCAGAGGAAGAAAACAACGAGAATACAAACGAATAGATAACATTTAAATTTTAAGATTATGAAGAAGTTATTTTTAATAGGTATAGCATTGACTTTGGCGTTTGCCTTGAACGCCCAGAAGCAGATGATTACCAGCGCATGGAGCTATCTTAAGGATGGCTATCTTGATGATGCAAAGAAGGCAATCGATAAGGCTGAGGCAAATCCTCAGACTGCAGAAAGTTTTAAGACTTTCTGGTTCAAAGGTCAGATTTATCAGGAAATTGGAAGTTCAAAGAACAAGAAGTATCAGGCTTTGTGTAACGACTGCTACGAGGTTGCTTACGAGTCGTATATGAAGGCTTTGAAGTACAACTTTGTAAAGGCTGAGCATCGTGACATTGATTTCACAACTCAGGCTGGTCTTATGAAATTTGCAAACATTCTGAACCAGAACAATGAAGCAAACTACGAAAGTACCGAAGCGTTTATGGATATTCTATTCCAGAGATTCCCGGCTTTGTCCAATGCTTTTGTTAACAAAGGTATCAATGCATTCCAGAGCAACGATTTCGAAACATCGTACAATCAGTTTGCGAAAGCAATAGAAATTTCTACGCTTACTTTCCGCATTGATACGCAGATTTACTACTACGCATCGTTGGCTGACTACTATGCTTCATTGGCAGCAATGAGAAGCAAGAAGTTTGAAGAGGCTATTTCTCTCAACGATTTCCTTATCGGAGCAAATTACGGAATTGACAACAAGGAAAAGGTTTCCGTATATGTTAACCAGGCAATGGCTTTGAAGGAAACTGGCGACACTGCCAAGATGCTCAAGGTTTTGGAAGATGGTATTGCTAAGTTCCCGAACGACAACTATCCGCTTGTTATTGAGACCTTCAACTACTATGTGGCTTCTGGAAATGATGAAAAGGCAAGGGAATACATTAACATGGCAATGCAAAACGACCCCAACAACGCTCAGTTCCTTGTAATCCGTGGTACTTTGTCGCAGGAAATGAAGGACAATAAGGCTGCAGAAGCAGACTTTAACAGGGCTCTTGAACTCGACCCGAACAATTACGATGCTATTTATGGCCTTGGCGCTTTGTATATCAACACTGCTGCTGATACATTGGAGTGGGCAGACAAGAACCTTCCGCCAACAGACTTCACCGCTTTTGAGAAGTATCAGGATATTGCAAAGGAATATCAGTCAAAGGCATTGCCTCACCTTGAGAAAGCTTTGTCAATTAAGCCAAACGATTTGCAGGTTCTTCAGATTTTGAAGGAATTGTACTACAAGACTGGAAAGTTCGAAGAAAGCCAGCAGATGGGTGCAAGAATCAAGGAACTCACCGAATAAGATTATTATCAATTGATAGGAAACGGAGAATGCTTTGCGTTCTCCGTTTTTTTGTTTATAAGTAAGTGAAAAAATATGTTTCGGGTATTGTATTTTATTTTAACTTTGCAATCGTAAAAATTGAAATGAATAGAATTGGCGCAATATTAGAAAAGAGGAGCTTGGTATTCTTGAATATCAAGGAGCGCGATTCATTCTAATTCTGGAAACCATTTTCGGCATTCTTTCCATTTGCTGGAAATCGTTTCCGTTTTCATTTTTCCGTAAGGACAATCAAAAAGTATTTATTAATAAATTAAAAATTTAAATTATGGAATTACCATTTGCAGAAGCGTGGAAAATTAAGATGGTTGAACCCATTAAGAAGTCCACAAGAGAACAGCGCGAAAAGTGGCTCGAAGAAGCCCACAACAACATTTTCATGTTGAAGAGCGACTATGTTTACATCGACCTTTTGACCGACTCTGGTACAGGCGCTATGAGCGACCGTCAGTGGAGCGCAATGATGATGGGTGACGAAAGCTACGGTGGAGCACGCAGTTTCTACCACATGAAAGATACTATCACCGAACTTACTGGTTTCGAATATGTTATTCCTACTCACCAGGGTCGTGCAGCCGAGAATGTTTTGTTCTCGTACTTGGTAAAGCCCGGTATGGTTGTTCCTGGTAATGCTCATTTCGATACTACTAAGGGTCACATCGAAAGCCGTAAGGCATTTGCTATCGACGTTACCGTTCCTGAAGCTTACGACACGCAGCTCGAAGTTCCTTTCAAGGGTAATGTAAGCCTCGAAAAGTTGGAAAAGGTATTGAAGGAAAACAAAGGTAATGTTCCTTTCATGGTTCTTACCGTTACCAATAATACCGTTGGTGGACAGCCTGTTAGCATGAAGAATATCCGCGAAACCTGCGAACTTTGCCACAAGTATGGCGTTCCGGTAAACATCGATTCGGCTCGTTTCATCGAAAATGCTTACTTCATCAAGACTCGCGAAGAAGGTTACGCAAACAAAACCTTGCGCGAAATCGCTCTCGAAATGTTCAGCTACGCCGATTGTATGACTATGTCTGCTAAGAAGGACGGTCTTGTAAACATGGGTGGTTTCATCGCTACAAACAAGAAGGACTGGTACGAAGGTGCTAAGTTGTTCTGCATTCCTTTCGAAGGTTTCCTTACCTACGGCGGTATGAACGGCCGTGATATGGATGCTTTGGCAGTTGGTCTGAAGGAAAACATCGAGTTCGATATGGTTGAAACTCGTATCAAGCAGGTTCACTACCTTGCAAAGAAACTTGACGAATACGGCATTCCTTATCAGCGTCCTGCTGGTGGTCATGCAATCTTCGTTGATGCCGACAAGGTGTTGACCAACATCCCGAAGGAAGAGTTCCCTGCTCAGACATTGACTTGCGAACTTTACCTCGAAGCTGGTATCCGTGCTTGCGAAATCGGTTACGTTCTCGCTGACCGTGACCCAGTTACACGCGAAAACCGTTTCGGTGGCAACGACTTTGTACGTCTTTGCATTCCTCGCCGTGTTTACACCAACAACCACATGGATGTAATCGCAGCAGCTTTGAAGAACGTTTACGACCGTCGTGACACTATCAAGCGCGGTCTCGAAATCACTTGGGAAGCTGAATTGATGCGTCACTTCACTTGCCAGTTCAAGAGACTCAAGTAAATTTACGATTTTAGATTTACGATTGTAGATTTTTATTAGGTCGCTGGAAGGCGACCTTTTTTATTTTCTCAGTAGCTCGTAGTCGTTTTGCTTGAGCCTTTCAAAGATGTTTTTTACAATGGGGCAAGTCTGTGTGTTTAGTTCGCAGATTTTCAGAATGCTCTTGATGTTCTTTGAATCGGTGTGCGGATATTCGCGGCAGGCTTTTGTGCGTGAATTGTAAAGCATGCAGTAATTGTCGGGCATAAGGAAAGGGCAGGGCATAGTCTTGAAAACAAAGTCGCCATCCTCGTCGATGCGAAGATATTGGCTAATAAAGGCCGATTCCTTCATTTTCAAATGAGTAGCCATGCGGGCGATGTCATTTTGTATGAAGCGAGGACCTAAACTTCGGCAGCAGTTGGCACATTGCAGGCAGTCAATTTTTTCCGACTCCTCGTCGTGCAGACGATGAAATAGAGCATCCAACTTTTTGTTGTCCAGCCGCTTAAGGCGTTTCATCAGTTCTGTATAGTCATTGTCCATAATAATGTTGAAAGTGTTCTATTGGTTGCAATGTTAGTAAAAAAATGAGACTTGGCAATTATGAGAAGACTATTATTTCCTTTCAACTTTTCCCCTCCAAAACGGTTAATAACTATCTTTAAAAACTTCGTTTTTCCGAAGGAAAATTGTTACCTTTGCGAGCGTTTTTAGAAAATAAATAAAATTTATGGCAGAAGATAAAGACTTGGAACAGAACGGCGCTGTAAATGCCCAGCAATCGGGCGCAGACTATTCTGCGAATAGCATTCAGGTTCTGGAAGGTTTGGAGGCTGTGCGTAAGCGTCCGGCCATGTATATTGGTGATATTAGTGAAAAAGGTCTGCACCATCTCGTATATGAGGTTGTTGATAACTCTATCGACGAGGCTATGGCAGGCTACTGCAACGAGATATATGTCCGCATAGGAAAGGACAATTCGATACTTGTCAGGGATAACGGCCGTGGTATTCCTGTCGGAATGCACGAGAAGGAACACAAGTCGGCTCTCGAAGTCGTCATGACGGTTCTTCACGCCGGAGGTAAGTTCGACAAGGGTTCGTACAAGGTTTCCGGCGGTCTGCACGGCGTAGGTGTTTCCTGCGTCAACGCATTGTCGAAGAAACTCATCGCTACCGTTTGCCGCGAAGGCAAGATGTACCGTCAGGAATACGCCTACGGAAAGCCTATGACTCAGGTTGAAGTTATCGGCGATTCGGACAAGACTGGTACTCAGGTGGAATTCTGGCCAGATGATACAATTTTCACCGTCACCGAATACAAGTACGACATACTTGAAACCCGTATCCGCGACTTGTCGTACCTGAACAAGGGCATAAGGCTTGTGCTCGAGGACGAAAGAGTAAAGGACGAGAACGGCGAAAATCTCCGCAAGGAATTCTATTCGGAACACGGCTTGAGCGAATTCGTTGAATACCTCGACGAAGGTCGCGAAAAGCTCACGGGTAGCGTTATCCACACTTCGACC
The DNA here is from genome assembly GCA_902762455.1 of uncultured Bacteroidia bacterium. GTDB lineage: Bacteria > Bacteroidota > Bacteroidia > Bacteroidales > ML635J-15 > Bact-19. The sequence continues at coordinate 5,046 of CACWOG010000204.1, forward strand.
GTAAAGAATGGCGTTCCTGTTGAAATCGCACTTCAGTACAACAACGAATACACCGAAAACCTTCACTCGTTTGTAAACAACATCAACACGATAGAAGGTGGTACTCACCTTACTGGGTTCCGCCGCGGTTTGACAAGAACCTTGAAGAACTACGCCGAAACTTCGGGAATGCTGGCAAAGGCAAAGGTTGAAATCAATGGCGATGACTTCCGCGAAGGTCTTTACCGCTGTCATTTCTGTAAAGGTTGCCGAACCGCAGTTCGAAGGACAGACAAAGACCAAACTTGGTAACAGTGATATTATAGGTGTAGTTGACCAGGCTGTAAGCGAGATGCTTAGCATTTACCTCGAGGAAAATCCCAACGAGGCAAAGGCAATCGTTGATAAGGTTGTTCTTGCAGCACAGGCGCGTATTGCAGCACGCAAGGCTCGTGAGCAGGTTCAGCGCAAGAATGTCATGACAGGTGCTGGACTTCCCGGCAAGTTGGCCGACTGCTCCGACCGCGACCCCGAAAAGTGCGAGCTTTTCCTCGTCGAGGGTGATTCTGCAGGCGGTACGGCAAAGCAGGGTAGGGACAAGAACTTCCAGGCAATACTTCCGTTGAGAGGTAAGATTTTGAATGTGGAAAAGGCAATGCCTCACCGCGTTCTCGACAGCGAGGAAATAAAGAACATATATTCGGCTCTCGGCGTAACAATAGGAACCTCGGAAGACAGCAAGGCTCTGAACCTCGAAAAGCTTCGTTATCACAAGATTATCATCATGGCCGATGCCGATGTCGATGGTCGCCATATTGCAACGCTGATTATGACTTTCTTCTTCCGCTACATGCGTCCGATTATCGAAAAGGGATACCTATATATAGCTATGCCTCCGCTGTACTTGGTTAAGAAGGGCAATGTCGGCAAGTATGCTTGGACAGAGGAAGAACGAATCGCCTTGGTCAACGAGATGGGCAAGGGCAGCGAATCGGGCTTGAAGGTTCAGCGCTACAAAGGTCTTGGTGAAATGAACGACGACCAGCTTTGGGAGACCACAATGGACCCGAACGGCAGAACCGTAAAGCAGGTGTCGATAGAAAACGCAAGCGAAGCCGACAGAATTTTCTCGATGCTTATGGGCGACGAAGTCGGTCCGCGTCGCGAGTTCATTGAGGCACACGCAACATACGCCAATATCGATGCTTAAAAACATGTGTTATATAACAATTAAAAAAGCGATTGTAATTGATATAAAAGAAATAATTTTGCGGTAAAATTTTTAAATACACAGCAATGAGTGATAAACAAAAGAAAATAGTAGAACTTGAAGAAGTTGTAATAAAGTTCGCTGGTGACTCTGGCGACGGAATGCAGCTTACAGGAACTCAGTTTTCAGATGCTTCAGCTTCATTTGGAAACGAATTATTAACTTTCCCGGATTATCCTGCTGAAATCAGGGCTCCTCAAGGAACCGTAGCAGGCGTATCGGGATTCCAGGTGCATATCGGTGCAAAGGAAGTACAGACTCCTGGCGACCTTGCAGATGTTCTCATCGCAATGAACCCTGCAGCCTTGAAGACCAATATGAAGTGGGTAAAGCCGGGCGCAACAATCATAGTGGATGTTGACAGCTTCGACCAGAAGCACTGCGAAAAGGCTGGTTACGACTACGACCCGCTACAGAGCAACGACCTCGACGACTACACAGTAATCAAGGCTCCGATAACCTCGTTGTCGCGATCTACAGTGAACGACCTCAACCTCGGAATCGATGTAAAGACAGCCGACAAGACTCGTAACCAGTTCGTTATGGGTATGCTTATCTGGTTGTTCAACCGCGATATGAAGGTTGAAGAAGAGTTCATCGAGAAGAAGTTCGCAAAGAAGCCCGCTTTGATTGCTCCGAATGTTGCAGTTCTTCACGCTGGTTACAACTACGCCGACACTCTCGAGGCT
>CACWOG010000205.1 GCA_902762455.1 uncultured Bacteroidia bacterium
GGAGTTTGTCTTTATTGAACTGCCTAAGTTCAAGCCAAAGACTATGGTTGAGAAGAAAATGTCGGTGCTGTGGTTGCGCTACCTTACCGAAATAAAGGACCAGACGCGCGACAGCGAAGTGGCGCTTGAGCTGAAGGAGAACAAGTACATAAGCAAGGCCTTGGACATACTTGAGGAGTCGAGTTACAGCGATGCGGAACTTGATGCCTACGACCGTTACTGGGATGCCATTATGACATACAAGACCTTGATGGAAAACAAGGTAAGGAAAGGCATTGAGGAGGGATTAAAAGAAGCTATTCAGCAAGGCGTAATGGAAGAACGCCTAAAAAATGCCAAGCGAATGAAAGCCGCCAGCATTGACCTTGATACTATATGCAGTGTAACTGGCTTGACCAAAGAGGAAGTAGAAACGATATAACAATAATAAGTGGTAAAAAAACAATATGTTTAACTAAAATTTGTAACTACGAAACAGAGATAACAGAGATTTAACTAATTGATATATAAACATAAAGGCGTTTTTGCTTTTTGATTGCATCTGGAATCTGGACCATTTCAGTGTTACTACAGAAAAAAGCGGAAATGCTCACGAGTAATCGTGGGCTTTCTTATTTGTAGTAACAGGTAGTCCAGAACCTCAGATGCGAATTAAAGTTCACGATTTTTTATTGTTGTGTACTCCAACCTCAGGCAGAAAGGCATTTATGAAAAAAGGACTAAAAAAGAACTTTTTGATATTGAAATAAATAGCGGACATTTGTCCCTGACTTTTGATGTGTAGATTTAAATTAGTATAAACATTAGATTAAAAAAAAAATGATTAAGAGTTTTAGTAAAAAGGCGTTGCAAACTATGGAAGGCAATGGCAAATGCAAGTATTATGTGTATCGCCTGATTGACCCACGCAATTATGAAACATTTTATGTGGGCAAAGGATGTGGGAATCGTGTGTTTCAGCACGCAAATAATGAAAAGTTCAAAGTAAAAAAATCGGAAGAAGATGATGTGTCGTTGAAAAAACAGCAGATTCAAGAGATATTGTCCGAAGGGAAAGAGGTTGTCGCTATAATTCATCGCTGGAATCTTACAGAAGACGAAGCATTTGAAGTGGAAGCAGCACTTATCGATTGCTATCCGGCACTTACAAATGAGCAGGCTGGACATGGAAGCGACTATGGCGTAATATCTGCCGAAGACCTAAATACCAATCTCGGTGCAGAAGAGTATGTAGAACCAGATGAAGACTATGTGCTGATAAAGAACACCGCCCAAATGGTAAATGACAGGGGAAGTCTGTACGATGCGGTACGAAGCGCATGGAAAGCAAATCTTAGCAGGGCAAAAAAGTACAAATATGTTTTATGTGTTGTAAATGGTATCGTTCGCGAGGTTTATAAAGTTTCTAAATGGATGGAATGTAATGACCGTTCTGGTAGAATTGAATTTGTCGGAGAATCCACAAATGATCACATGTCGGAGCTTAAGGGCAAACTGATACCGCAGAAATACAAGAAACGTGGCGCTGCAGCTCCATTTTTGTACAAGAAGAGTAATTAAGCAACAGAAACATTTTAAATTTTACAACAATGAAAACCATAACTAATTTTTTCGCAGCAACCCTTTTGTTGCTTTCATTGGCAATTTCCGCCTTTGCCTATAACTTCTCCGCCGTATGTAGCACGGGACAAACCTTATATTACAACATCACATCATCTACATCTCCCTATACAGTAGAAGTTACATATCAAAACTCAACTTCGCCTTTCTATTCCCCTTATCCTACTGGCAACATTGTAATTCCATCATCCGTCACTTATAGTGGTAGAACTTATTCTGTTACAAGCATTGGCGATTATACATTTAGAGGTTGCAGCGGACTGACAGGAACATTAACAATCCCTAATTCGGTTACAAGTATTGGTAGTTATGCATTTTTTGGTTGCAGCGGACTGACATCGGTTACAATCCCCAATTCTGTTACATACATTGGCGATGAGGCATTTTCTGGTTGCAGCGGACTGACAACCGTCAATTTCAACGCAACCAACTGTACAAGTATGGGCAGTAGTGTCTGGAGTGGTTGCTCATCATTGTCAACATTGAATATTGGCGAAAATGTAACTAATATTCCTGCGTATGCATTTTCTGGTTGCAGCGGACTGACATCGGTTACAATCCCCAATTCTGTTACGAGCATTGGAGACAGAGCGTTTTACATTTGTAGAGGACTGACATCAGTAACAGTCGGCAGTGGGGTTTCTAACATTGGGCAGGGTGCTTTTAATATTTGTAGCGGACTGACAAGGGTAGTTTATACAGGTAGCATAGCTCAGTGGTGCGGTATAACATTCGATAATCAAAGCGCACAGCCATTATACTATGCGCATAACCTATATATCAATAGTAGTCTTGTAACTAATTTGGTCATTCCGAATACCGTGGAGGAGATAAAAGCGTATGCCTTCTACAATGCAAACAGTTTGACATCTGTTACAATCCCCAATTCTGTAACAAGCATTGGTGAAAGCGCATTTTATAATTGTAGCGGACTGACAGGGACATTGACAATTCCCAATTCAGTTACGAGCATCGGTAATTCTGCTTTTTCTGGTTGCAATGGACTGACGACATTAAATTTCAATGCAGAAAATTGTACTGGTACAATCAGCGGTTCCCTGTTCGACAGCAACAATACATTGTCAAAGATAACAATCGGCGAAAATGTTGCAACAATCCCGAACAATGCCTTCAAGAACTGCATTTCACTCGACAGCATTATAAGTTATGCAAGCAATCCGCCTGTAATATATGGCGGAACTTTCGACAGCCAGCTTTCGCTGAATACACCGGTTGTAGTACCCTGCGGTATGGTGGAAACATACGAGGATGCCGACTTCTGGTACAACTTCAGGCGCATACAGCAGGCTCCGGGCTGCGGACAGACTTATACTATAACAGTGCTGTCGAACAACAACGCATGGGGTACTGCAACAGGCGGTGGAATATATGTGGACGGCACAACAGCAACGCTTACCGCTACTGCTAACGAGGGCTACACTTTCAGCAACTGGAGCGACGGCAGCACCGAAAACCCGCACGATGTGGTCGCTATGGCAGATGCAACCTACATTGCAACATTCGTGCAAGGTGGCAGCAGCAATCCAACCGTTTACAACTCAATAGAGGCAACAGCCTGTGGTTCCTACACTTGGAACGACCACACCTACACCGAAAGCGGCGAATACCAGCAGACTTTCACCACGGCAAATTCAGCCGATAGCATTGTAACTCTCACGCTTACAATAAATCCAGCGCCACAGCCACAAATCACCCTCTACGGTGAACTCGATGCCTGCAATCCGTCGAGCGTGGCATTTGCAACCGAGCAGTACCAGTCGTACCTTTGGTCAAACGGCGCAACAACAATGATAACAAGCACTAACGAACCGGGCTACTACTATGTAGAAGTAACAGGCGAAAACGGCTGTAGTGGAATTTCGGAGCAGGTATGCATAGGCGTAAGCAATGCTATAACCGAAGCACCGCAGATTTCGGTTGTCGGAATGAACAGCGAGAATCATAATGTAGTCGCTTGGTCGGCACTCGACAGCGAGAATGTAAACGCCTACCGCATCTACCGCGAAAACAATATTGCAAATGTTTATGAGCCAATGGCTACAGTTGAGGCATTGCAGACAGCTTGGACAGACTCAACTGCCGACCCCACAGCACGCGCTTACCGCTACAAGGTTACAGCAGTTGACGAGTGCGGTGGCGAATCGCCAATGAGCGACTACCACAAGACAATGCACCTTACAATAAACCAAGGCATTGGCAATACTTGGAATCTCATTTGGTCGCACTACGAAGGTTTCAACTTTGGTACTTATAGAATATACCGCGGTACAAACCCAAGCAATATGACAATGATTGGCGAGGTGCCATCCAACCTTAATTCCTACACCGACAACACCGCAACTGCCAATACAGGTTTCTACTATCAGGTAGAGGTTGTAAGAAACACTCGCTCGCGCGATGCCGAGATTTCTTCGCGTTCCAACATCGTTGACAACGGCATATTCCCGGAATACACAATTACGGTAATGTCAGCAAATCCTAACCGTGGTACGGTAACAGGCGGCGGAACATATCCCGAAGGTGCGGTTATCACCATCGAAGCCATTGCAAACGAGGGCT
>CACWOG010000206.1 GCA_902762455.1 uncultured Bacteroidia bacterium
TGGGAAGAGAGGAAAAAGGAAAGGAAAAAGAAACGATGGAAGAGAAAAAAGATATAATAAAAGTAGAAAATACCGAAGTTCTTACTTCGAATACAGATTTGCTGAACCTAGCCGATAAAATATCGCAAGAAGTTGTGCGAAAAAGGCGTTCAATGGCAATCAATATCAATGCAACAATAGTTGAAACATATTGGAATGTAGGAAGATATATCGTTGAGTTTGAGCAAAAAGGGAATACAAAGGCAAAATACGGAGCTTCGCTTCTTACCAACCTTTCTAAAATTTTAAGGGCAAAAGTCGGGCGAGGTTATAGTCGTCCTAACTTAAACAATATGCGTAAGTTCTACCTAATGTACCCAATTTGTCAGACATCTGAAAAATCTTTAGTTCCCCCAATATGTCAGACATTGTCTGACAAATTAACCTGGTCTCACATCTGTGAACTCATCACTATAGACGACCCTTTGGAACGCGAGTTTTACGAAAAAGAATGTATCTCAGGGAACTGGGATGTGCGGACTTTGCACCGCCAAATGGAAAGTGGTTTGTTTATGCGTCTGGCACAAAGCAAAGACAAGGAAGGTGTATTGCAGTTGGCGCACGTAGGTCAGCAAATTCAAACGGCGGAAGATGTTGTGAAAGATACCTATACACTTGAATTTCTTGGCATAGAAGATAAGAAACAATATAAAGAAAGCGACTTGGAGCAAAAGTTGATAGACAATATGCAGACTTTTCTGCTGGAACTGGGGAAAGGCTTCGCCTACATTGGACGCCAGTATCCGCTTACAATCAACAATGTACACTATCATATCGATTTGGTTTTTTATCATCGTATCTTGAAATGTTTCGTATTGATTGACTTGAAGAAAGGTGCAGTAAAGCACAAGGACATCGGACAGATGAATATGTATATTGGATATTTTGCCAAGGAAGAAAATGTAGAAGGCGACAATCCACCCATTGGAATTATCCTTGGCCATTACAAAGATGAACTTATGGTGGAATACGCAACATACGGAATGGACACTAATCTTTTTGTTTCTAAATACGAACTGTATCTTCCTGACAAAGAAGAATTAAGAAGATTGGTCGCCAATATTCTAAAATGAAAAGGGCAACCCACACATCCCTAATTTACTGTATAAAAATTAGGCAGATGTAAAGGGTGAAATGGTACGACAAATATTTGTGTAAAATCAAAACTGAACGAAAATTTGTAAAATAAATCGATAATGAACAGAATAATTCTCATCGGCAACGGATTTGACTTGGCATACGGGCTGAAAACAAGTTATGCCGATTTTATTGACTGGTACTGGGAGCAAAGGATAAATACTCTGAAATCCGAACATACGAACGAAAGCGACGATGGACTTTGCAAATTAATAATCAACTATGGTATTTGGAGCAGCTATTGTACCGATGCCAGCACTTTTAACAAATTGAGTATCTATGATATATTGAACAATATCCAAAGCCAGAAAGATAAATTCAAGGTCATACCTTCTAGATTGTTTCAAGGAATAATAACGGAACTAAATGACAAAAAATGGGTGGACATTGAAAACGAATATTACAATTTGCTGACTTCGATTGATGATAGTGACGAAATAAAAGGCATCAACAACGAGCTGGGCATTATCAAGAAATATCTGGCTGACTATCTAAAGGAAATAGAGAAAAACACTGCAAATCCTTCCATCAACTACGATATAGAAAACATTCTGTTCAAACCGATACTGGCAAAGGATGTTGCTGTCGGCTCTTCCGATGTTTTCTGGGATATCATTGACGACAGGTTGAAATACAAAGAACAAAAGTTAAACGAATTGATTGACGGCTATCATAAGATACAATACAGTGCAAGTCATGTTAAAGAATTTAAGGAAAAAGGCGGATCTGTTGATTGCATAAAAGACGAAACTTCTGGATACCCGATAGAACTTTTATTGCCTGATAGAATAATGCTCTTGAATTTTAATTATACTGATATTGCTGACAAATATTTCCCCAAGAATTCGGATAAATTTATTGTCAATCATATTCATGGCACATTGAATAATTTTGAAAACATAATATTTGGATACGGCGACGAGCAGGACAAGACATTCAAGGACTTGCAGAAAAGAAACGACAAGGAGAGTTTAAAGAACATAAAAACAATAAAATACCTCGAAGCTCCGGCATATAGAAACTTGCTTGCGTTTATGGAGTCTTCTCCATATCAGATATTCATAATAGGACATTCGTGCGGACAGTCGGATGGGACTTTGCTCAACACGCTTTTCGAACACAAAAATTGTATTTCGATAAAACCATTTTACTACAAAAATGGCGATACTGACAATTATATGGAAATAGTGCAGAACATTTCAAGGAACTTTACCGACATGAAACTTATGCGTGACCGAGTCGTAAACAAAACACAATGCGAACCAATGCCACAGGCGGAATGAAAAAAGTGTTATATTAGCTCCGTTGCTACCCAGTTCCGCATTTGGGCAATCAAGCCATTGAACACGCAACCAACGAATACAAAAAATACCAGCAACGTACACTGAGCCAAGTGGAGAAAGACTTCTTGGATAATATTAAAACGCTACCTAATAAATAATTGCGCCAACCTTTCAACACCTCAATGTTGGCACAAAAATTGAAAAGGGTGCATATAGTTATGTGTTTTGTTTTGGAAAATGTTATTTTTGCACCGTAAATTTCATTGCAATGAAGAAGTTATATTTACTGATAGCGTTTATAATCAGCAGCATGGCGTTGTTTTCGCAAAGTGCCGAAGATGACGGTTATGTGATTGGTTTCGCTCCGTCCGACAGCGCATACATGGATTTCAAGGTCGAAAGGACCGAGTATAGCGACTGGCATAAGATTGGAACTATCCTAAACGAACTTTACGGCTTGGAGCCTAAGGAATTGAGCGAGGCAACTGTCATCTGCGATAAGAAATTCAAGGTTTACGAAGGCTGGAAGGCTGTTTCGGAAATAGACCTTGCCAATCCGCAGAGTACAATTGCTGGAGGAAAGGACAAGTACATCGTGCAGGTGAAATACCGCAAGGGCGGTAGCGAGGATTACGCCGACCAGTCGTCAACCACAACAGCTAACGTGATTATTCTAAACGTTGAAACTGTAAAGGACGGTGTGGGAGAGAAGATGGTTTCGGTTTGCTATCCGTCGTCGAAGTACGAATACGAAGTTGCCGGCGACCTTTCGGCTGAACGTATGTTCAACCTGCCTATCCACGAGTATCCTATTTTTGTGAACATCTATGGTATTCCGCGTGGCTTCGATGCTGCAAAGAATTTGCATCAGCTTGATGTTCATTGGGATGCGCTTTACATGAACAAGGCAATATACGAGTATTTCAAGAAGAAGGGTGCTGCGATAACCCCGCAGGAATTGTCAATGATGTCGAAGGCCGCCTACAATGTCGGTCGCGGTTTTTGCACCGTAGGAATGTACCACCGTGCTTTGGAGTACCTGACTTTCGTTTCAAGAAATTCGGCTGGCGAGAAATATGCTGTTTCATGCAATGTGAAACTCGCCGAATGCCTCGACAAGCTAAACCTTGACAATTCGGATGTGTACGACAAGATTATCCTTGCTCACCAGACCAATCCGAAGATGGATGCCCGCGACCTCGACTGTGTCATAAAGGCTTGCATCGCTCGTGGTGAAATTTATGCCGCACAGAAGAAGGTTGATAAGGCCAAGGAATGCTACCAGAAGGCAACAACTATCGACACGGCAAAGAGGTACACCGCCAAGATTTCGGAATGCATGGAGAATTTGAACAAAATGTCGAACTAAAAAATGCTAGCAATGAAGAAGTTATATATAATTTTCGGTCTTTCGTTAGTTTGCGCTTTCGCAAGTGCTCAGAAATACGATGCGGTTGACAAGTACTGGCTTCCGCAGGAATGTTCGTTCAATATGCAGGACGCTTCGTTGCGCTTTGCCGCCAATGGTTCGAAGAATGTTACGATGGGCGAGGTGCTTGACGTTTTGTTCAAGGGTAAAACTTTGGAACTGAAGAAGATGTCTTTACTTAGCCAGTCGAAGGTTACGACCATCGAGGTTGCCGATGACATACGCAAGTTCGACATTCTTTCGCCTGTGAAAATGGTGACAGGTGGTGATGTACGCTTCGACATTGCCGACT
>CACWOG010000207.1 GCA_902762455.1 uncultured Bacteroidia bacterium
GATCCCACCATCGCCATGGTGCGCGAAACGCTCCCCGACGCGGTCGTTCAGGTCGTCCCCGACCAGAAGCGCAAAGCCGAGGCGATGGACGCCTGTATGCAAACAATTCTTAACACCGGGTGCGCGCCCGACGCTTATCTCATCGTTGACGCGGATTGCCTGCTTGCCGCGAACTACGTCGAGGAGATGAACAACGCGATGGAGTCCGGCGCGGAGGTCGTGATCCCGCGGAAACTGATCAAGAACTGGCTTTCCGACAAAAAGGAATACCGCACGCTCTACGCGAATTGCAGCGCGCTGACCTACGCCGGGGCTGAGGAGGATCTTCCCGTCTATTCCCCCGTTAGTCTGGATAATCCGAATCCGTCCCCCCTTCTGCCTATCCCCAGTCCGAAGGAGATGGATCCGACGCCTTACGCGCCTCATCCGGAAGGGTTCGTCAATCTGCCCGCCAAAGATGCTACCGTTGCGGAGTATCCTATGGAATACCGGGACAGCACGATTTATGTCAAAGTTGAGAAGCGCGTGATCCATAATACAAACGTGTTTTTCACCTGGATCCAGATCGCCGATCCCAGCCAGATGCGGGCCCAGATCACCCGAGAAACCAGCCCGGTTAAACTGTCCCAGCGGCTCAAGGCTGTTGTCGCCATTAACGGCGATTACTATTCCGGACGGCCGGAAGGCACAATCTATCGCAACACGGAACTGATGCGCCCGGCAAAATCCGTCCGTCAGCGGTATGATGTCCTGATCATTGATGACGAAGGCAATTTCCATATTCTCCGGCGTCCGGAGGATGACGCCTTCCTGCCGTATGAAGGACATATCCTGCACAGCTTCCTGTTCGGCCCCGGGCTGGTGATCGACGGAAAACTGATGACCGACGATGAGGACACCTTCGTCCGGAACATCTACGGTTCAGGCGCCGGCATGGGCCTTGGCAACAAAACCCAGCGGCAGGTTCTCTGCCAGATGGGAAAACTCAGCATCGTTGACGACAGCATCCCGAAGATGAAATGGAAAGTCACCAATGCAATGAAAGAAGTTGCCGGACACATCTGCATGAGTGCAACCTACAACGACACTATTATGGGGCAGGAAATTACCGCTTGGTTTGCCCTCGATATGCCTATCCCCTACGGTCCCGATGTATATCACGGACTTCCAGGCATGATTCTGCAGATTGACCTCTACGGCGGAGGACAGATTTATGCAGCAAAAACCATCACAATGAGCGACACGCCTGTGAAAATCGACAAGCCAAAGTACAAGAAGAAAACCAAGACAATGACTTTCGCCGAATACAACGCACAGGTTTACAAGTTTATGCAGGATATGAAGAAACGCCCAGGCGGAATGATGTTCTAGAAAGGCTAAAAGCCGATAAAAAACAATAATCGTACTGTCGTGCCATGGCGCGACTCAACAATGAATCGCAGATATAACCATACAAAGATTTTACTTACCACATTGCTAATCATTGCATTAGCAACCAGTTGTAAGCAAAAGCAAACCTCTGAAACGCCACCGCCACAAGAAACAGATACCGTTGCGGAAGAAGTTCCTCCCAAAGACACCACATACCGCATCTCGATTTTGTTTGCTGGCGACCTTATGCAGCACGACCTACAATTCAAGATGGCACTGCAAGATGACGGCACCTACGACTACAGCGAGTGCTTCCAATATGTAAAGCACGAAATTGAATCGGCCGACATTGCCGTCGCCAACTTCGAGACAACACTGGCAGGACCGCCCTACCACGGCTATCCTAATTTCTGCGCCCCCGATAAATACCTTGTCGATTGCAAAACTGCTGGCTTCGACATTATGCTTACTGCCAACAACCACACCTGCGACAGGCGTCAGCAAGGACTTGAACGCACCATACGCGTGATGGATTCAGTTGGAATACAGCATCTTGGAACATATTTAGACACAGCATCTTTCGAACGAAACTATCCCCTACTGGTCGAGAAAAACGGATTCCGCATCGCCATGCTCAATTATACCTACGCAATAAATGGAGCAACAGTCCACGCTCCAAACATAGTCAACCGTATCGACACAGCAAAGATTTCCATCGACATCGAAAAGGCAAAAAGCATGGAACCAGATGCTATCATTGCCTTCATGCACTGGGGTGTGGAATACATGTTAGAACCCGACATTTCTCAAAAGAAATTGGCTGACTGGCTATTTAATAAAGGTGTTACTCATATCATTGGCGGTCATCCGCATGTTGTGGAACCGATAGAAATCCGCACCGACAGCATTACAGGAGAAAAGCATCTGCTGGCATACTCGCTCGGCAATTTCCTATCCAACAGCACCAGACAAAACACATACGCAGAATTGACAATCCGCCTCGACATGGAAAAAGACAGCATAGTACGCATCAGCAATTGCGACTACTCGCTATATTTTGTATCCAATCCGCCAAACAACGGACGCAAGCAATTCAGGATTTATCCAGTAACCGTCCCCGACTCGCTACTAAATGCCTTCGAAAGCTACCGCAAACATATAGTTACCGACACAATCAGGGCGTTTCTGAACGAAAACAACAAAGGAATAAAAGAACGGCTGGTCGAATTTAGTCAATACGGAGATTAGCTGTTACAAAAGTCTAAGCATATTTGCGCCATCCTAATGACGACAAGAAAATTTTGCCGACTACGATAATATTTCTACCACAATGCAAATATTGCAATCGTAAATAATTTTTATTTTTGCACAAAATTTTACACCATTATAATTATGGGTTTACTAACAGGAAAAACCGCACTTATCACGGGTGCATCGCGCGGAATTGGAAGGGCGATTGCCGTTGAATTCGCCAAGGCTGGCGCAAATATCGCATTTACATCCACGCACCGCAACGAAAATGTAGATTCGCTCGAAAAGGAACTTTCGGCACTAGGCGTTGAATTTCTCTACTTCGAAGCCGATGCCAAGGACTTCAACCGTGCAGCCGAAATATCCGACGAGACCGTGAAAAAATTCACCCGCATCGACATACTTGTCAACAATGCAGGCATTACCGCCGACACCTTGCTTATGCGTATGACCGAGGAACAATGGGACAGCGTAATCGCCACCAACCTCAAGTCGGCTTTCAACTACACCAAGGCCGTACAGCGCATAATGCTCAAGCAGCGCGAAGGCTCTATCATCAACCTCAGCTCGGTGGTAGGATTGTCGGGCAATGCAGGTCAGGCAAACTACGCCGCATCGAAGGCTGGAATCGTAGGCTTTACAAAGTCGGTTGCCAAGGAACTGGGCAGCAGAAACATACGCTGCAACGCCATAGCCCCTGGCTTCATCGAAACCGATATGACCGCCGCACTGAACAATGAGCAGAAAAAAGCCATAATCGATGCAATTCCGCTAAAACGCGCAGGAAAGCCCGAAGATGTTGCCAATGCAGCACTCTTCCTCGCCTCGGATATGTCGCAATACATTTCAGGTCAGGTGATTAATGTTTGCGGAGCAATGCTGACATAATATGAAATTCTACTTTGAATATTCCCCATGGTTGCTGATTCCGATGGCGATTGTCGCCGTCGCAATAGCGATTTTCCTATATCACAAGGACAAGACCTTCATTGAAATAGAGCCGTGGAAAAAACGCCTGATGACGGCTCTCAGGGCAATATTCATCTTCCTCACACTCGCACTTCTGCTCAACCCGATTGTAAAGCACATCACCCGCGACATTCGCAAACCTATTGTTGTAATTGCGCAAGACAATTCAAAATCAATACTTTACAACAAGGATTCTGCATTTTACAAGAACGAATACAGGGAAAACATTGCAAAACTTTCCGAAGACTTGTCGGAAAAGTACGATGTCTGCCTGCTGCCATTTTCCGATGGCGTTGAAAACAGCGACAGCATAAACTTCACTGGCGATGCAACCAACATTTCGTCGGTATTCAACGAAATATCATCGCGTTATGCCGGCGCAAACATGGGCGCGGTAATCCTCGCCACCGATGGGATTTACAACAAGGGACAGAATCCACAGTATTCGCGTCCTGCCAAATATCCCGTAATGTGCATCGCAATGGGCGACACTATGCCTCGCAAGGACTTGCAGATAAAGGACATAGTACACAACAGCGTCACCTTCCTCGGCAACAAGTTCCCCGTCAGGATTCTTGTTT
>CACWOG010000208.1 GCA_902762455.1 uncultured Bacteroidia bacterium
TTCCAACTTGTATGCTTCAACCTGCTTCTTCAGCATAGAGTTTTCGTTCATCATCGTGTCGATTCCGCCGACAAGGTTCTTTGCATTGTTGAACTTAGCCGAAATTTCGCTCAAGGTGTCAATCTGCTTGAAGATGTATTCCTGAGCGGCAACGCCTGTTATTGCTTCGATACGGCGTACGCCTGCTGCTATTGCGCTTTCGGAGATAATCTTGAAGAAACCAATTTGTCCTGTGCTTGCAACGTGAGTACCACCACAGAGTTCTATAGAGTTGCCAAACTTTATCACGCGGACAACCTTTCCGTACTTTTCGCCGAACAATGCCATTGCGCCCATTGCCTTGGCTTCCTCGATGTTTGCCGAACGGTTTTCTTCCTTTACTATGTTCTGGCGGATTAACTCGTTGACAATGATTTCGGTCTGGCGAATTTCCTCGGCAGTCATCTTGTTGAAGTGTGCAAAGTCGAAACGCAGTCTTTCGTCGTTAACCATCGAACCTTTCTGCTCGACGTGAGTCCCGAGAACCGAACGCAAAGCATAGTGCAGAAGGTGGGTTGCTGTGTGGTTGTTGGTGATTTCGGTACGGCGTGCAGCGTCAACAATGATTTCAAAATTGCCGTCGATGTTCTGTGGCATTTCCTTGGTAACGTGGATGCGCAGGTTGTGCTCTTCTATTGTATTAATAATAGGTATGCGCTTTTCACCGTCCACGATTACGCCCTTGTCGCCAACCTGACCGCCTTTTTCGGCGTAGAAAGGTGTGCGGTCGAAGACAATGTGGTACAAAGTTTCGTTTTTCTGTACGACCTTGCGGTAGCGAAGTATGCTTGCGTTTTCGCGGAGGCTGTCGTAGCCGGTAAATTCGCAGTCGGCTTCATCGACGATTACCCAGTCGTCGGTGTTGACCTCGGCGGCGTTGCGTGCGCGTTCCTTCTGCTTTGCCATTTCGGCATCGAAATCGGGCTTATTTACGGTGTATCCCTTTTCGCGAGCGATGAGTTCGGTAAGGTCGAGCGGGAATCCGTAGGTGTCGTACAGCAGGAATGCCTGAACGCCTGAAATTTCGGTCTTGCCTTCCGATTTCAGTTTGTCCATTTCGGTGTCGAGCAGACGCAGACCGCGTTCGAGTGTGCGTAGGAATACGGTTTCTTCCTCGTTGATGACCTTTTCGACCAAAGTCTTCTGCGAAACGAGTTCGGGGAAAGAGTCGCCCATAAGGTCAACCAAAGTATCTACTAGTTTGTACATGAACGGCGTCTTGATGTCGAGGAAGGAGTATGCGTAGCGGACGGCGCGGCGCAAGATTCGGCGGATTACATAGCCTGCCTTGTTGTTCGATGGCAACTGACCATCGGCAATGGCGAACGAAACTGCTCTCAAATGGTCGGCAACTACGCGCAAAGCGATGTCGGTTTTGTTGTCCACGCCATATTTTTTGCCCGAAATCTTTGAGATTTCACCAATAATTGTCTGGAAAATGTCGGTGTCGTAGTTCGACTTTTTACCTTGCAGTACTGCGCACAGACGTTCGAATCCCATACCAGTATCAATATGCTTCTGTGGCAGTGGTTCGAGTGTTCCGTCGGCCTTGCGGTTGTACTGGATGAACACAAGGTTCCAAATTTCAATGACTTGCGGATTGTCCTTGTTGACAAGTTCAGCACCAGCAACTTTTGCACGTTCATCATCGTCGCGCAGGTCGATGTGAATTTCGGAGCATGGTCCGCAAGGTCCTTGGTCGCCCATTTCCCAGAAGTTGTCCTTCTTTGAACCGTAAATTATGCGGTCTTTCGGAACGTATTTCAGCCAGAAGTTCTCGGCTTCGTGGTCGATGTCGAGGTTTTCCTTCGGGTCGCCACCGAAAACTGTCACATAAAGGCGGTTCTTATCGATTCCGTATTCTTCGGTAAGCAAGTTCCATGCAAGGCGTATTGCATCTTCCTTGAAGTAGTCGCCAAACGACCAGTTTCCAAGCATCTCGAACATTGTGTGGTGGTAGGTGTCGTGTCCTACGTCCTCAAGGTCGTTGTGCTTTCCCGAAACGCGCAGACATTTCTGCGAGTCGGCCACGCGAAGCGATTCGGGCTTGCGTATTCCGAGGAAAATATCCTTGAACTGGTTCATGCCGGCATTTGTAAACATCAGGGTGGGGTCGCCCTTTACTATCATCGAGGAACTCGGAACAATCTTATGGCCGTTTCTCTCGAAGTAACTCTTGAATCTTGCTCTTATCTCTTTTGAGTTCATTTGTTAATCCGTTGATTATCAATAATAATTTTCTGTGTCGTTTCAAAAATTTTGCAAAATTAAACAATATTGTTAATTTTGCACCGTTTTTTGTTAAAAACTATTATCAACAGATGAGGTTGTTTAAGAAAAAATATAAGTTCAACCGCGAGTCGTTGCAGTACGAGGAGGTGAAATTCAGTTTCAAGAGATTCCTCGCAAGGATGATTCCATATACAATTTCATCGCTTATCTTTGGCGCAGTGATAATGTTCCTATACATTGTTGTGTTTGAGTCGCCTGAAGAAAAAATCCTGCGTTCCGAAAACGAATATCTGGAGAAGAATTTCAAGGAGATGAGCCGCCGTCTGGAACAGAGCGACAGCCTTCTAAACGAAATGGCAAAGCGTGATAATTACATCTACCGTTCTTTGTTTGAGCAAGATACAATTCCTTGTACAATTCGTAATGCTGGCACTGGCGGTTCCGATGCTTATTCAAAGTACGATGGATACGAGACTTCCGACCTTGTAAAAAGTGTTGCCAAGAAACTTGACCGCATCGAGTCGAAGATGAACGTACAGAGTATGTCGTACGTTACAATTCTTGACGAAATAAAGCATCGCGAGAAGATAAGTTCCTCTCTGCCGGTTTTCCAGCCTATCCGTCCTGGTGATTTGACAAGTATAGGTTCGTACTTCGGTTACCGTATGCACCCTGTGCTTCATTTCTTGCGTATGCACACTGGCATTGATATGAATGCTGCAACTGGCACTCCTGTTTATGCTGCTGGCGATGGCGTTGTTGTTACTGCCGATGGTAACAACCATGGTTACGGAAATATGGTGGAAATCGACCATAAGGTTGACGGGCTTTCGTCTCGTTATGCCCACCTTAGCAAGATTCTGGTGAAGAAAGGTCAGCAAGTTAAGCGAGGAGAACTGATTGGCAAGGTCGGTAGCACAGGCATGTCCACTGGTCCGCATTTGCACTACGAAGTTCTGATTGACGGCAAGCAGGTAAATCCGCTGAGATATATGATTACACCGACAGCCGACGAGTACAAGGCTATGATTGAGGCTGCCAACTACACGGGTGTTTCGTTTGACTAATATTGTATTTTGGGAAAGTAAACCAAAGATAATTCTACATTGTTTTCCTTTTGTTAAATGGAAATTCTTATTACTTTTGCAACTGTTTTGAATTTGAATAACGCTAAATAAATAAAGTTATGGCAGAATTTGACGAGTCGCAGTATGTTGACAATGAGTTCAAGGAGCCTGAAATCTCTCAGAAAAAGGAATTTAAGTGCAAGAATTGTGGTGCATCCTTGGTCTTTGAGCCGGGTACCACATCGATGAAATGTCCGTATTGCGGTGCTGAGAACGAAATTGAAATAAGCGATGAGGTAATCGAGGAACTTGACCTAGAAGATTATCTTGCCAAGTTGGAAGCTGGCGGAGAAACTAGCGACGGCAATTCGCTGGAAGAAGTTTCCACTGTTGCTTGTAGTTCGTGCGGAGCTGTTGTTACCCTCGATGCAAACATAGTTTCTGACGAATGTCCGTTCTGTGGCACTAAACTGGTTGTCGCTAACGAATCGACCAAGAAGATGATTAAGCCGAAGTCGGTGCTTCCGTTCAAGGTGAAATCAGAGGAAGCATTGGATTCGTACCGCAAGTGGATAAAAGGCTTGTGGTTTGCACCGCCTAAACTCAAGGTTTATGCTACACAGTGCGAGAAGTTGGCCGGTATGTATCTGCCATACTGGACCTACGATGCACAGACCGAATCGGATTACCGCGGTTTGCGTGGTGACGACTACACCGACACCGTTACCGTAACGGTAAACGGCAAGACCGAAACCCGTACCGTTGTAAAGACGCGCTGGACACCAGTTTCGGGACATATAGGACTGTTTTTCGACGACCTTGTGCCTTACGAGGAAAAGTTCCTTTCGGGCTTCCGTACCGAAACTTATCAGACAGGACTCAAGGAAGGATACGAAGATGCAAAAGGCATAATGGAGCAGGGCATTAGGGCAGAGGTTTGTCGCGACATAGGTGGTGACCATCAGAAGATTACATCGTTGAGTATTCAGTTCTCCGACACTACTTTCAAACACACTTTGCTGCCAATTTGGATTAGTGCCTACAGGTTCAACGCCAAGGTTTACCGCTTTATTGTCAATGGCCGGACTGGTAAGGTTGCCGGCGACCGTCCGTGGTGCTGGTGGAAGATTACACTTTTCGTACTGGCTATAATCGCAGTGCTTGTTGGAATTTTCTATATTTATCAATATTTTGAATCGTAATAAAGGTGTCATTCCACAAAGCAGAGTGAACCGACTAAGGAACGTGTCGTGTGAACTCGCTTATGCGGAATCTCCTAAATTTGAATCGTAATTAAAATTAAATATCATGAAGAAAATCAGTATTTTGATTGTAACTGCTGCATTGTTCGCTTGGTCGTGCAGCAACAAAGAAGAGGAAAAGAAAGAAGAGCCTAAGCAGGAGGTTTCGGAAATGCAGGCTTTGGTAAACAATTATGCCGTTGTCGATTTGAAGTCGGATTTGGTTTCGGAACTGAGTGACAACCAGAAGCAGATGCTGAAAAAGCTCATCGAGGTGGCCGATATTATGGAACAGGTCTTCTGGAAGGAAGCAATCGGTGAGAAAGAGGCTTTCCTCTCGTCTATTAAGGACGAAGATGCCCGCAAGTATGCCGAAATCAACTATGGTCCGTGGGACCGTCTTGATGGCAACAAGGCTTTCATCGAAGGTTATGGCGAAAAGCCTAAGGGCGCTTGCTTCTATCCGGCAGATATGACCGATGAGGAATTCCAGGCTCTCGACGAAAATGTTCGCAACGGCTGGTATTCGGTTATCCGTCGCAACGAGGACGGTTCTCTCCGCGAAGTTCCTTACCACGAGGAATATCCCGAATTGCTCAAGGCTGCCGACTTGCTCGACGAGGCTGCCGAACTTGCAGAGGACGAAGGTTTCAAGAAATATTTGAAACTCCGTGCCGAAGCTTTCCGTACCGACAATTATTTTGAGAGCGACTGCGCCTGGATGGACATGAAGACCAACCTTATCGACTTTGTTGTAGGTCCTATCGAAAGCTACGAGGACGAAATCAACGGTTCGCGTGCTGCCCATTCGGGCCAGATTCTTATTAAGAATATGGAATGGACACGCAAAATCGAACATTACAATGCAATTCTTCAGACCTTGCAGTCGAATTTGCCTGTAGAACCGCAGTACAAGGCCGAAAGCGCAACCAACTCTGGCGACATGAATGTTTATGATGTTGTATATTCCGCTGGTGACTGCAACTCGGCAAGCAAGAACATTGCTATCAACCTGCCTAACGACCCGAATGTTCACGCAGCAAAGGGCTCGCGCAAGTTGCAGTTGAAGAATGCCATGAAGTTGAAATTTGACCAGATTCTTGTTCCAATTGCAGAACTTCTCATTGCTGATGACCAATTGAAGAACATTGATTTTGAAAATGCTTTCTTCCAGAATGTTATGTTCCACGAAGTAGCTCACGGACTTGGTGTTAAGTTCACAATCAACCCCGACAAGAAGTCGGTTCGCGATGCTCTTGGCGATTCGTACAGCACAATCGAGGAAGCTAAGGCCGATATGCTTGGTCTTTACCTTGTTACTATGCTTCACGAAATGGGTGAAATCAAGGACCAGGACTTGATGAACAACTATGTAACTTTCCTTGCTGGAATTTTCCGTTCGGTTCGTTTCGGTGCTGCCGAAGCTCACGGAAAGGCAA
The DNA here is from genome assembly GCA_902762455.1 of uncultured Bacteroidia bacterium. Lineage (GTDB taxonomy): Bacteria > Bacteroidota > Bacteroidia > Bacteroidales > ML635J-15 > Bact-19. Next base: position 6,019 of record CACWOG010000208.1, read on the forward strand.
ATATGATGGAATTTGCATATATCAAGGAAAATGGCGGTTTCAATTTCGACGAAGCAACAGGAAAGTATTCTGTTAACCTTGAAAAGATGCAGGAAGCTGTAAAATCTTTCGTTACAAAGGTTATCGTTCTTCAGGGCGATGGCAACAAGGCCGAAGTTGACAAGTGGATTAAGGAAAAGAGCGTTGTTACCGAAGACCTCCAGAAGAGCCTCGACAAGATTGCCGGCGCTGGCATTCCTAAGGACATCGTTTACAGACAGGGAGCAGAAGTGCTTGGTTTGTAATTGATGCATTCAATATTGAGAGATGGACATTGGTTTCGGTGTCCATCTTTTTTTGTTAATGTGAAACCCCTATGGGGTTG
>CACWOG010000209.1 GCA_902762455.1 uncultured Bacteroidia bacterium
GAGGCTGTAAGAATCAGCTTCTCAACATCGTCGATGTTCTCGCCACGCAGACACTGGAAAATAGCCGAGTGCTCCGAATCGACAGGTAAAATGCAAGACGTAGCATTTTCCTTCAGTTTGTCGCAAATTATCTTGCCACCGACCACGAGCGTCTCCTTGTTTGCCAACGCAACCACCTTGCCAGCCTCAATAGCTTTTATTGTCGGCATAAGTCCTGCAAATCCCACCATTGCAGCAAGCACCATATCTACGCAGTCCATAGCCACTACATCAAGAATAGCTTCGGAACCAGCATAAACCTTTATCGGCAAGTCGGCAAGCGCATCGCGCACCTCTGCATATTTGTCCTTGTTGGCAATCACAACGAAATTGGGTTCGAACTCGCGAGCCTGAGCAATAAGCAACGGCGAATTATTATTGGCAACAAGCACCTCGGCAGAGAACTTGTCTGGATAGTCGCGGATTATATCAAGCGCCTGAGTTCCTATTGAACCGGTAGAACCAAGAATTGCTATGTTTTTAAGTTTAGTTTCCATTAAAATTCAATATAATCGGTCGGATTCAACGGCTCGCCGTTCTGCCACAATTCAAAATGCAAATGCGGACCGCTGGTATTTTCACCCGAATTTCCATAAACGGCAATCTGCTCTCCCTGGCGCACTTTCTGACCTTCCTTAACTGTCGGTGTCTCGCAATGTTTATACACAGAAAGAATACCTCGCGGATGCTGCAAAATTATGGAATAGCCGTTTTCGATAGTATAACTGCTTTCAATCACAATGCCCTGAAGAACAGCAAATACAGCCACATCCGACGATGGCGCAATATCAATTCCAAAATGCCTATGTGTCTTGTCGAATCCATTAACAATCACACCTTTAAGCGGGACAAAAAGGTTCGGCACAATGTCGTTCTTGTCCACCACATTCACATTTTCCGATTCGTCGTAACGCTGACGAGGCTTTGTCGGGTCGTTGAACTCACGAATCTGCTCTTCGGTAAGATTTCCAACCGGCACTGCAAAATCGGCATCGACAGGCACTTCAGAAAAAATTATGTCGCGAATCATATTCAGATATTCCTCTCTGGCAGCAAGTTCTGCAGAAAGGCTGTCAACACGTTCTGCATTTTCATATATCAATTCCAAAGTCTTGTGGTCGGGATAGCCAGGCACAAGATATTTCAGCGGAGTGTAAACCACAAGCAGTGATATTACCGCGAAGAAAATCACGAACATAGACACAATTACCAACGAAAATGTAATCTTGTTCATACGTATTTTCTTCAGCACCTCGAAATTGCCGTCGCGATATATCACGAACTGGTATGGCCGTGTAAGCCAAGCCCAGAACCTATGTTTTTTCTTTTCCGCCATTGCCAAATCAATTAGATATTTTCCAAACTCCAGTCAATCGGAGTGATGCTGTGAGCTTTCAGGTAATTGTTTGCCTGCGAGAAATGCTTGCAACCAAAAAATCCACTATGTGCGCTTAATGGCGACGGATGAGCCGCAGTCAGGACAAGATGCCTGTTATGGTCTATCAGACTCGACTTTGCCTTGGCGTAGTTGCCCCACAGCAGAAACACCAGATTGTTCTTCTGTTCGTTCAAAACGGAAATGACCTTGTCGGTAAACCTCTCCCACCCTTTGTTCTGGTGCGAACCTGCCTGATGTGCGCGAACGGTCAGCGTTGCGTTGAGAAGGAATACGCCTTGCTCAGCCCAGCGCGTAAGGTTGCCGTGGTTTGGAATCTGGAATCCAATGTCGCTGTTAAGTTCCTTGTAAATGTTCTGCAACGACTTAGGGATTTGAACGCCATACTGCACTGAAAAACACAAACCGTGAGCAAATCCAGGCGTATGATATGGGTCCTGCCCAAGAATCACGACTTTCACCTTGTCGAAAGGTGTGGTATCGAAAGCATTGAAAATCTGGCTTCCCGGGGGAAACACAACATATTGCTGTTTTTCGGCGACAAGGAATTTCTTCAGTTCGGCAAAATATTCGCTCGAAAATTCATCCTTGAGCCTCTCGTACCACGAATCTTCTATCTTAACTGTTTTCATCGGAATCAAACATTTTGTCAAGTGCCTCTCTCGACACAAGTTTCTCGTTAGTTATGAATATGCTCTGCATAATAAAGCCACCATACTGGTTCACCTCGTCGATTATGCTCTGAACAAGTTCGACAATGTCCTCGTGCAAAGGTACCAAAGCCGTGCAGATAGCATAGTTGCCGTCGTATTGTATTGTTTCGCAGACCGAATCGCTCTTTTCAAGGTAATACTTGGCTTCATTTTCCATAACCTTCTTCTCGAAGTCGGAAAACGGCTCCTTCTTTTTTCCTGCCAAGACAAAGATATACCTCAGGCGATGGTCTTTCCCGCCAAGCCCCGAAGCAACATATATCTTCGACTCGTCGAGCAGCGACGATTCAAGGAACATCTGGCACTGCTGGCAAGCAAGCAACGCCCATTTCTTTATGTCGTCGTCGCAAGTCTCCAAATATTTCTCAAGGAAACGGTAGGCCTCGATTTCGCCCGTACTTGCTATGGCGACAAGAAGTTTCTTACGATGCTGCATATCATCACAATCGGAAAGCTGCCTAAAAATCTCAGGCAAATCCATATCGTGATACGACTTGTCAACATCCTGCATCATTGAGTAGAACTCCAGCTGCACCTCGGCATTGACATTAGTCTCCACTATCCGAATCTTTTCCGGATGCTTCAGCGCAATCTGGCGCATCTGTGCCAATATTTTCTCGTGACTGCCAGTTAACTTCATTTTGCGTTTCTAACGTCAAGAATCTTACCTATAAAATACAGGTCTTCGCCAGCATATATCGGATTGAAATCCAAAATAACGTGGTCGTCGGTGATTTCATTAACAACAGCGTTCATCACAATGCCGTCCTCGTCTTCCATAGGAACAATGTCGCCTTCCTCGGGCATATCCTCGGCACCAGTCTCGTCAATGAACTCCGATTTCGGGAAACCAATGAACAAATCCTCATCGATGTCGCCGTATGCCTCATCCTTCGGAATCATAAACTTGAACTCCTGTCCAGGCTCCATTCCGACAAGTTTTGCCTCCATAGGCTCCAAAAGTTCACCCTTGCCACATTCAAATTCAATGCAGCCAGAGCCGTCTTCTTCATTCTTCGTAGAGTATGCAAGTTCCTTATTATAACCATCAAGGAACAAGTCGTATGCGACTTTTACCAACTTTCCTTCTGCTACTTTCATATCGAATATTTTAAATTTGTAATTTTAGTAATAATTATTGGAACGGCAAAGACTTATTTTATTTTTCTGAATTTTGAAGTGAAACAGGAAGAAAAAGCGATACCGAGTTTCAGCCAAAACGGGAAAAATAATTCATTTTTGGCAGAAACTCAGATTATACAACAAACAAAAAAACAGCAGCTAGACATAGCCAACTGCCGTGTTTGGAATTTGAAAATTTGATTATTCAACAATTGTAGCGGCGCAATGCATTGCGCCGCTACAGATTATTTCATTCAATCGTAAAACCCTTTTAGTTCTGGGCGGATACGCAGACAGGACGAACAGTCAACCCATAATGACGTTGTTCGTATAACATATAGCAACCGCCCGAATCGAAGGTAATGCCCCACGCGGTGTACGGACCATCCACATTCCAGTCCGTGTTGAGCGAACTCGACCAGTAGTAGCCGTTGGAGCCGGCATCGTCGAGCCTGCTATTGTAGCGCTCGCCGGCAGCAGGCAGGAAAATAGAGTTGCCGTTAGGTCCGAAGAACAAGCATCCGTTTACTCCGTTATGGGTAGTCCATTCGTGTGTGCAGTTGAGATACAATTCGGTCATTTCTTCCCTTGTAGGCATTCTCCAGCCAGAACCCCAGTTGGCGATGGCAGCGTCGTCGGTTGCTTCCAAGATAGTAAGCGCATCAGTGAAACCGTTGTTGCCATAGTCTGCATTGTTGCAGTATTTAGTGAATGTTCTGGAATCGCCGTTACAATACATATAGGTACTCAAGTTGTAGGTTTCCTTGGTCGTGATTTCTCCCCATGCGTAGTAATTGCCGTAGTCGGTTGGTGTGTTTGCGCCAATTTCGTGTTCGTTTTGTGGGCAACGCA
>CACWOG010000210.1 GCA_902762455.1 uncultured Bacteroidia bacterium
TGCTAACAGCCCGAAGTCAACCAACAGAATCAAAGAATTGGGATTCTGCGATGTTGTTGAAAGCGTTGCAGGAAAGACTCCAGTTGAAATTTACGAACTCGTTGAAAAGCTCACAAACGGCAAGATGGCCGATGTAACTATCAACTGCGTAAATGTTCCGGATCAGGAAATGACATCTGTTCTCTGCACAAAGGACGATGGTATCGTTTACTTCTTCTCGATGGCAACCAGCTTCACAAAGGCTGCTCTCGGTGCTGAAGGTATCGGTGCTGATGTCAACATGATCGTTGGTAACGGTTACACTAAGGGACACGCTGATTTCACTCTTCAGGAACTCCGCGAAAGCCCGGAACTGAGAAAGATTTTCGAAGAATTGTACGCATAATCAGTTGTGCATCAAATAAAAAGCCCGCATTTGCGGGCTTTTTTTGTTTGACGATTGCTTATTGTAAAAGACTGGAAACAATTACAAGGGTCACACTTCGCTTGGTAATGCATTGGCAAATTGTCCTGACAAGGCTGTGCGGAGTATAGTTCTCTGCAAGTTTAATTTGGAAAAGACTGAAAATTACATATATGCTTTTGTATATGGCAGTGTTTATGTGATTTTTATTTTGGCTTGCCATTTGCACTGCCATTTTTGCGCTGTCGGTCAAATTTATTATCTTTGCAGATTATTAGTAACGAAAATTATTGACTTATGAAGAAAATAGCATTGTTTTTCGCTCTTGCACTCGTTTCTGCAACAGCTTTTTCGCAGTCAACCAAAGTGTTGATTGAGACAACAAAGGGAAATATTACCGTTGTGCTTTACGACGATACTCCGTTGCATCGCGACAACTTTGTGAAACTTGTGGAAAGCGGTTTCTACGAAGATTTGTTGTTTCACCGTGTGATAAAGAACTTTATGATTCAGGGTGGTGACCCGTTGTCGAAGAATGCTGCTCCGAATGCTCGTCTTGGCAATGGCGACCCTGGCTACACTATTCCTGCCGAAATCGTTTATCCTAAGCATTTCCACAAGAAAGGTGCTCTTGCTGCCGCCCGTACTGGCGACAATGTGAATCCCGAACGCAGAAGCTCCGGCTCGCAGTTCTACATTGTTCAGGGACAGACATATACCGATATGCAACTTGACCAGTTCGAGAAAAGGATGGGTAAGACTTTCACAACAAAGGAACGCGACACATACGCAACAATAGGTGGCACTCCACATCTTGACAACCAATATACGGTTTTTGGCGAAGTCGTTGAAGGTCTCGGCGTTGTCGATAAGATTGCGGCTGTAGAGACTGGTGTTGCCGACCGTCCTGTAGAGGATGTTAAGATTATAAAGATGACGATTGTCAAGGACGAACCGAAAGAAGCCGAGACTCCCGCAACTGATACCAAGGATAAAAAGAAAGCCAAGAAATAATGGCTGAAAGTTTTATATTTTCCGGAACTGGCTTTGTGCTTGGCAAGTACGAAGTTACAAATGCAGATATTCTGAAATATATCCGTCTTGGCTACCTCGACGGTTTTAACGAGTCGCGTGCTGCGAAGTCGGAGAAATTTGTTGCCTACAAGGAGAAAAATCCCAATGCGACAGCTTTCGACTATATGGCCGAGGCAAAGATGGGCTTCAAGACGCGCTACCATGTGGTGCCGTTTCCACCAGCGGCTTCGCAGTACAAGAATGCTGACAATACAATCACTTTGTGCGTAGGCGCAGTAGAGAAGGCTCTTGCTAAAAGCGGACTTTCTGGCAACGACATTGATGCGTGGTTTGTGGGAACGGCAACGGCTCCGCAGAAGGCTCCTGGAATTGCGGAGTTTGTGAAGTCGTACTTTTGCTCCGAGGAAAAACAGTCGCCGTCGTTCTCGCTCACATCGGCTTGCGTCGGCTTTAATTCAAACATTGAGGCTGCGTTGGCATATTTTAATGCACATTCCGATGCAAAACATATAGTTGTTGCTCATTCCGAGGTAATGTCGGAACTTTTGCTCGAGGAACGTGACTTCGTGCCGTTTACGACTTTTGGTGATTCGGCTGCGGCTGTTGTGATTAGCAGGGTAGAGACCGAAGAAAAATGCGGCATAGTTGCCGTTCGCAACAACGAGGACATTGCAATGCTCGATTTCCTTGGTGCCGACCATTCGGGCAACCTTTTTATGGAACCGCGTATGGTGAAAAGCCGTGCCGTGCCGAATATTACATTTACTGCACAAAAACTGCTTGAGCAGTGCGGCTGGACTATCAACGACCTTGCAATATTTATCCCGCACCAGACAGGAAATGCAATTGTACATTCTGTGGCTCAGAACCTTGGTATCGACAAGGCTATGGTTTATCAGGATGTGCAGATAAATTGCGGAAACCTTTCTGGCGCATCGATTCCTGCTTGTTTCGATGTGCTTATGTCGGAAGGTAGGCTTAAGCCAAACGACAAGGTTCTGACGGCAGTTGCTGGACTTGGCGGTGAATTTGGCGGTTTTGCATACATAATGCCTCCACGCAAATTCAAGTTTTCGCCTTCGCGCGAATTGGAAGGCAGAACGCTGATGCTTACTGGCGCTTCTGGTGGCATAGGTCGCGAAATTGCACTTTCGGCAGCACGCAAAGGTGCGGAACTTATATTGTTATACAATTCCAATGTTGCGGTAATCAACAGCTTGAAAGAAAAAATCTCTGCCGAATGTAATGTGCCAGTTTCGATTGAAAAGGTCGATTTGTCCGACAAGTCGCAGGTCGATGCTTTGGTGTCGCGCATTGCAGAAAAGTATGGTAAAGTTGATTATTTGATTAATACACACGCAGTTACTGGTGGGCTTGCTCGTGCTACGAAGGTTGGAATTTCTGAATTTGAAGATGTTGCACGGATAAACTACGAGTCTATCAGGTATTTGTGCGAAAAGATGTCCGATTATGTGCGCCGTGCTGTGCTGATAACTGGTTCGGTTGGCGAGGATGCCCAGTTTGCTGGTTCTGCACCGTATGTTGTGTCGAAGCGTGCTTTGCGCGGATTTGCCCGTTCGTATGCTGGAAAGGTTTACGAAAATGGTGTCAAGTGCATATATTATCTGCCGGGACTTATCGGCGCTGGCATGGTGTCGAAACTCGATGAATCGCAGATTCAGGCTTCGATGATGGCTGTAAACCAGAAGGTTCTGACAAATGTGGATGAGATTGCCGAAAGGATGGTGCTGTCGGTGTGCCGAATCAAGGTGCCGAATGTCCGCATTTCGTTCGAGGAAAAGCTTATGGTGATAAAGGATGTTTATCTAAACTATTGATAATGATGTATATACTACAAAAATATTCGTTATCACATTGTTTTCCACTATTGTCATTCCGCAAAACAAAGCGAACTGGCGCAGGAACGAGCCTTGTGAGCCTGTTTGTGCGGAATCTCCTTAAAATTATTTGTCAGCTTGAGATTACGGATAGCCGTCTTCACACAGCTCATCGTTCCGTTTCGCGTGTTTGTTTCATAGATGCTTTTGCGCCTCAGAATAGCAAACAAGTTTGTTCTGCTTTCGGCTTTCAAAGCATTCAGTCTGGCTTCCGCAATGACTACTTTTTTAATTATTCATACTAAATTAGTTTGTTGAAGATGTTTGAAAACTACATATTTTCCGGATTCGGATATTCTGCTGGCAAGTTCACAATTACCAACAACGACATTTACGATGCCCTGAAGAAAGGCTACTTCGAGGGATTTGCCGAAGATAAGATTAGCGGAAGCGCAAAATTCGAGAAATATCGCGAAACTCACCCCAATGATACGCCTTTCGACTATTTTGCAGGTAACATTATGGGCTTTTATGAGCGTCATTATGTGCGTCCGTTTCCACCACGCGTGAACCGTATGCAGGTCGAGTCGTCGTTGGAACTGGCAGTAAAGGCTGTGAAAAACGCTATGCTCGATGCCAAAGTGCAGGCTGGCGATATTGACGCGTGGTTTGTAAGTACGGTTTCGCCACATCAGCAGGCACCGGGAATCGCTGGTTCGGTAAAGTCGTTCTTTGTCGAGGCAAAGAACTATACGCCAGCATTTTCGCTAATGTCGGGCTGCGCTGGTTTCAACCAGAACTTGCAGAAGTGCATAGAGTATTTCCGTCTGCACAAGGAGGCC
>CACWOG010000211.1 GCA_902762455.1 uncultured Bacteroidia bacterium
TGCCCAGGGTATAGGAAAATCCACCGCAGTGCGTGCCCTGGCGCTTAATGACCAATGGTGCACCGGTGTATCAATGCGCCTTGAAAACAAGGAACTTGCGCAGAGGATCCAGGGCAAGACCGTGATTGAAGTCGGCGAAATGGCCGGCATGAGCAAAAAAGACATTGACGAACTTAAGGACTTTTTAACCCTGGACGCGGACCAATGGCGCCCCGTTTATTCCCGTGACCAGGTAACCGCGATCCGTCACTGCCTTTTCATTATGACCACCAACAACAGCGCATTTTTGACTGATTATACCGGCAACCGCCGCTTTGCATGTGTGGACGTGCACAAAATTGATATTGAGAAGATCCGGGCCGACATTCTGCAGTTGTGGGCTGAGGGTGCAGAAATCTACAAGACCGACGGTGGCGAAAAGCTGCACCGCGGGATCGAGCAATACCAGGAGACTGAGAACGAAAAACACATACTTTGTGACTCCTGGGAGGATGAGATCCTTTCATGGATCGAGATGCAGGACGCCGCGGGGGAGTCCGGCTATCCGATCACCAGCCGCAATATTCTCAAATACGGCCTGGGTTTTAACGCGTCATCGGTAAAGCGTACGGATGAAAAACGACTCGGGGCCATTATGGAAAAGCTGGGATATAAACTCACAAACAGCCGCCGTAACCCGTGGAAAAAGCAGCAATGGGGCTGGTATAAGGACCAGTAGGGGATCGCTCTATTCACTGCATTTTAGGGCCGAGCCGTTAAGGTAGGCCCTTTTTTGTTATAAAAAAGTTAGGTGTTAGAATTGTGTTATGAGTTTTTTATAACAAAATTTTGATCAAATTTTTGAGTAAAATCAATAACTTAGCTACTCTTGTTAGGTGTTAGGTTTATATATATTAATATTAATATATATTAATATACCGTACGCGCACAAAGCTAGCACGAGCAGTAAAAAATTTAAAATCCGCGGGAATGTTTGTTATTAATTCCTAACAAAATTAAAATTGCTTGTAAACCCTTATGCCATAAGGGTTTGAGCGTGATAGGAGTACGCATAACTAGCCTAACATATTTTCCTAACACCGGTATTTTTGATTAAAAAATGAACTAATTTCACGTTAGATCGCTATGATTACAGCCTGGATTTTTTAGCCGGTTGGCACAAAGTTGGCCCAAAGTTGGCGCAAAGTTGGCACAAAGGACGAGCAGGGGACTCAAATCGATCTTCTCATTGAGCGTGCCGACAGGGTCATTAATATCTGCGAGATGAAATTTTCCGATTCTGCATACAATATTACCAAGGATTACGAGAACAAACTTCGGACAAAACTTTCAGTTTTCCGCGAAGAAACGCGCACTACAAAATCAATTCTGTTGACGATGGTTACAACCTATGGAATTACTATGGGTATTCATTCTGGAATCGTTACTAATGAAGTGTGTATGAATGATTTGTTCGAAAAAGCATATTGATAGTCATTGTTATTTTATCGTATTATAAGTTGCCATATCTATATTGTTTTGTTGAGTTATGGCAACTTTTGATTGTTTATAAGTTGCCATAAGTTTGTGTTGTTTATGAGTTGTGGCAACTTAAAACCATCGTTGATAAGAAAGAAGCTGGATTAAAAGTTATTGGTGTCACTATATTGTCATTCCGGAAAGTAGAACGAACAGCAAAAGGAACGTTGCTTGTGAGTTCACTTATCCGGAACTCTCTCACGAAACGAAGTGAGTAATCTGTTGACGGATAATCATCTAACAGATTACGGATAGCAGTCTTCACAACGCTCCCCGTACCGTATCGCGTGTTACGACTAGCTTCCGAAATGACAGGCTTCCTTTGTTGATTGGCACATAAGTGCTTGATAATATTATAGATATGTACAATGCATAAATTTTAGCAGACGGAAATATTAAAACTAGATTTTATATATTTGCATTTTCAAACATTATTACTGATTTTGGCAAACAAAATTTATGGCTTTCGTTTCTTCTATAAATAACAAATCCTTGAATGTAATTGTCTGGCATATTGCTAGTTTTCTGTTGTTTGTAATGTCTATAAATCTCTCATCGTGCGCTCAGCACCCCAAGCAAGATTCCCCACAAGAACCGATGCAAGAAACAGAACAGTCAACCGATATGGATAATTCATCAAAAATTGTAGGTATTGTTGACGGCTGCAAGTCACGCAAGGATTACGAGGATTGGCTGTTTGATTACGGCGTGGACTACAGGATTGTTACTTCTCCAGCCGAAGCCGATAGTTGCGCACTGATACTTTTCTGCGGAGGTCCCGACTTGGGAATTGCTCCTGAGCGCGACAAGTTGGATTCGCTGGTTTTCGAAGAATGCAGAAGCAAAAATATTCCGATTTTCGGTATATGCCGCGGGATGCAGATAGTTTGCTATTTTATGGGTGCGGAATTGATTGAAGATTTGGGCGAGTTGAATCAAAAACACCAGAAAACTGCGGATTGGAAAAGCAGATTCCATACATTGATATTGAGTACTGGCGAGCAGTGGCGGGTGAATTCGCGTCATCATCAGGCGGTAAAGGATGTTCCGTTTGAGTGTTCGCTTACTGGGAAATCGCCAGAAGGCATCTGGGAACTGCTTGTCGCTGCCGATAGCAGTATGATGCTTGTGCAATGCCATCCCGAAAGGACGGAAATGCGTGGAACTGAGGTTGAGCAGGCGAGTATAAATTACATTAAAAGTAAGCTGGAATAATTAGGCAATATTGATTTGGCAACTTTTATGCATTTATAAGTTGCCATATCTATGTATTTAATATGTAGTTGTGGCAACTTATAGTATTGAAAAATTGTTGTAGTTTGCTGATTGTTAGGATTATCATACATTACAAAAGCTAACGCTTGCAAATATAGGTTATATAATCCGATTCAAAATAGTTTATGCAAATCGTAAAGTGTGATTTTGTGATTTGCATAAAAATATAGGTGATTTTATGTAAATCATAAAATTTGTATATCTTTGCAGTATTAAAATTATCGGTATGGTAGAACGAGACATTACTACGAAAATGCTCTATATGGCATCAAAGTTTCCAGTGCTAACTCTCACAGGAACAAGACAATGCGGTAAATCGACCTTGCTCAAGAATAAGTTCGAAGGATATAAGTATGTGTCGCTTGAAGATGTTGATATTAGAGAGTTTGCTGTAAACGACCCGCGCGGATTCCTTAATAACTTTGGTGACCATCTCATAATTGACGAGGCTCAGTATGCTCCAAAATTGTTTTCATACATACAGACTGCTGTTGACAGCAAGAACGAAAGTGGAATGTATATACTTTCGGGGTCGCATAACTTTCTGCTCCTTGAGAGCATATCGCAGAGTCTTGCAGGAAGAACCGCTGTTATGAAGCTTACGCCTTTCTCAGTTAGAGAATTGAAGGCTGCTTCTATGTTGCCCGGTAATCTGAACGAATGGATGTTTACAGGTGGTTTTCCGCGCATATACGACAAAGGGATACACCCGTCCGATTATTATCCGTCTTACATTCAGACATATCTTGAGCGTGATGTGCGTTTAATCAAGAATATAGGCGACCTAACGCGGTTTATGCGCTTTATGAAACTTTGTGCTGCAAGGGTGGGGCAACTGCTTAATGTTTCGTCGTTGGCTAATGAGTGCGAAATTTCAGTGCCGACCTTATATTCCTGGCTGTCTATTCTTGAGACAAGTTATGTTGTGTTTTTGCTTCGTCCTTATTACAAGAACTTCAACAAGCGTTTGGTAAAAAGTCCAAAACTCTATTTTTACGACACTGGGCTTGCTTGTTCTTTGCTTGGTCTCAATAGTGCTGAACAGGTATCAACGCATTATCTCCGTGGGGAAATGTTTGAAAACATGGTGGTTTCGGAGTGCTTAAAGAATTTTTATTCGCAGGGAAAAGAGGCGAACATTTATTTCTGGCGCGACAGCAACGGTAATGAGGTCGATTTGCTTGTGGAGGATGGTGTGAATCTTCGTGCATACGAGATAAAGTCGGCGGCAACGCTTCGGATCTGAGGTTCGCGAAAAAGCTCATCAACAGCGTGGTTGCCGGTAAGGAATTCACCTACGGTG
>CACWOG010000212.1 GCA_902762455.1 uncultured Bacteroidia bacterium
TTTTCATCGATGAAATACAGAATTCTCCGCAGGCTGTTGCTTTGCTGCGTTATTTTTACGAAGATTATCCATGGTTGTATGTGATTGCGGCAGGTTCCCTGCTTGTCACTTTGCTCGACCAGCATGTGTCGTTTCCTGTTGGGCGGGTTCAGTATATGCACCTTAGTCCATGTTCGTTTAGTGATTTTCTCGGAGCAATGAATCAGACTATGCTGAAGCAAAATGTTGAAAATCTTTCTGTTAGCGAAGCAATGCATCCTATGGTAATGGATATGTTTTCAAAGTTTGCGCTTGTTGGCGGTATGCCCGAAGCCGTGGCGATGTATGCCGAGAATAGGGATATTGTTGCGGTTTCGGAAGTGTATGCCAATTTGTTGCGCAGTTACAGCGAAGATGTAGAAAGGTATGCACGAAACGAAACAATGAAGAATGTTATCAGGCTTATTCTCAAAAACGGGTGGACGCATTCTGCCGAACAGATAACTCTTGGCAATTTTGCCGAATCGGGCTATAAGTCGCGTGAGGTGGGTGAGGCATTGCGTGCTTTGGAACGGACATACATTCTTGAACTCGTATATCCGGTTACAAGCGGTATTTTGCCCGTTCTTCAGGAGCACGCACGAAAGCCAAAGATATTCTTCCACGATGCGGGCATAATCAATTATGCTGCAAAAATTCAGCAGGAGGTCATGGCGTCGCGAAACATAATGGATACATGGCGAGGAAAATTGGCGGAACAGATGGTTGCTCAGGAACTGCTTTCGGGAAGTGTGAATGCCGAAGCTCACCGTGACTTTTGGGTGCGCAATACTAAAAGTGCAACTTCTGAACTTGATTTCGTTTATGTCTATGAAGGTCGCGTTATACCAATAGAAGTAAAGGCTGGGCATAATTCGCATTTGAAATCGTTGCAGATATTTATGGAAAGCACCGACCACGATTTTGCCGTACGCGTGTGGAACAATTCATTGCAAATTGACGAGGTTGTTACTAATGGCGGAAAAAAGTTTCGTCTATTGAGTTTACCATTCTACTATGTACATCTGCTTGAAAGGGTTTTAGATAAATTCCTGAGCCATTAGTTGGTGACAATTTCGCTAACTAAAAAAACTTGTGATATTTAAAGAATGTCAGTATTTTTGTCAAGCCATAAAAAAGGATAAACATGAAAAGTCAAAAAGCATACAAATGGTTGCGCGGCCTGTTGCAGGCTTCGGCTTTTACTTCGGTGATGTTCATTATGCAGGCTTGCTACGGCACACCAAACTATCGCAACGAAGAGAGCTTCAGTTATGAGGTGAAGATGTCGGGCGTGGTTACCGACAGTGCTTCGGCTCAGCCTCTGTCGGGAATTTATGTCTCTGCCGACATATCCGATGAAGTTGCAGTTTCCGACGAAAACGGGCAGTTCAGCTTGTCATTTATGGTCTATAGTGATAGCGAAGATGGCTACAACCTTAATTTTTCGGATTCCTTGGACCGTTACGCACCGCTCGACACGCTAATTGATTCCAACTTTTCCGACATTAACATCTCGCTTGCTGCAAAATAGCCTATGCTTCAGGCATTTCATAACTATTTCCGCAGGAAGGAAACCCAGCTTCACGAACTCAACTACCTTTTCTGGGAATGTACTCAGCGTTGCAACCTGAATTGCCGTCACTGCGGTTCGGATTGTACTGCTTCGTCTGCATTGAAGGATATGCCGTTCGAGGATTTTCTGAAGGCGATTTTGCCTTTGGAGAAACGCTATCCGCGAAATTCTGTGTTCGTTGTCATTACTGGCGGAGAACCTCTTGTTCGTCCCGACCTTGCCGAATGTGGACGCGAGTTGCGCCGACACGGATTCCCGTGGAGCATTGTTACAAATGGTTTTGCCTACGATTCGGCTGTGCATCGCCGGCTTATGTCGGCAGGAATGTGCAGCATAACGGTAAGTCTCGACGGTCTGCGCGACACACACGATGCTTTTCGCAAGCGTGCTGGTAGCTTTGACCGTGCAATGAACGCCATCGACTTGATTGCCAACGAGAAAAACTTGCCGACTTACGACATTGTAACCTGCGTAAGCCCGATGAATTTAAGTCAGTTGTGCGAGATGAAGCAGATTCTGATTGAGCATAAGGTTAAGGCGTGGCGTTTTTTCACCATTGCGCCTATTGGCAGGGCGGCTACCGACGATGGCTTGAGGCTAGATGGCTCTCAGTTGAAGCAACTTATGGACTTTATAGTTGCCACGCGCAAGGAGGGGAGGATTGATGCTAAGTTCAGTTGCGAAGCCTATCTCGGCAACTACGACCGCAAGGTTCGCGACTGGCATTACTTCTGCCGTGCCGGCATAAACATCGGTTCGGTGCTTGCCGACGGTTCGATTTCCGCTTGTCCCAACATCGATAGGCGTTTCGCGCAGGGAAACATCTATACCGATGATTTTCTTGAAGTTTGGGACAACAAGTTTGAGAAGTTTCGCAACAGGGACTGGATGAAATGTGGCATTTGTGCCGATTGTCGTGAGTACAAGAACTGTCTTGGTGGTGCGATGCACTTGCATACGGCTGATTGCGGTGAGATTATGGAGTGCCACTGGAGAAAGATGATGGCCTGCGGCGTTTGAATGGCTTCGCCGTTTCAGTGCCTGACGGCGTTTCTATGTTTCAATGGCTGGCGCCGTTTGAATGCCTGCGGCGTTTAAGGGTTTAAAGGTTCAATAGTTCAAAGGTTTCTGGGTTTGAAAGCCTGCGAAAAAAATCACAGAGAAATAAAAATCCTTCTTGCTTTAAAAAGTATTTTATAATTTTGTGGCGATTTAAATTTATTCAGCAATGGAGATAACAGCCGAACAGCAACGTCGCTTCAATGCGGCAATGACTAAGGCCATCGACGACAAGATGGCTATTTGCAGGTGCGTGGAGGAAGGCGGAGATTATCACGAAGTAATTAGGAAGCGTGGAATCGAACTTGTATCCATACAGCCTGCTGAATAACGAGTACACTTTCACGACCGATACCGGTACCGTGTTCAAGGTTGCATTCTCCAAGGTTGACTACGATGACCTCCCCATATTCATACCCACACTTATACGCGAACAATGTGCCATAAAGCCAAACGATGACCGTGTGCGCAACACCATAGTGGCAATAATGCGAGAGTTTGTTGAGAGCCGCGACTGCGCCTTATTCTTTGTATGCGACACATCGGATGGCAGACAGCAGAATCGATTCCGTTTGTTTTCTCGTTGGTTCAAAGAACTGGGGCAAGGTTTTAGCAAGACAGACTTCTGTATTGAGGACCTCTATTCTGCCGTAATGTACAGAGATGGGTTTTCTCAGAGGGTGCTTGTCGAGAACCTAATCCGAGCGTACCTTGGTTTATAGTTTCCGCTTTTGTTCCAACTATTTACTACACATTTCATTTTCACTCTTCCACCTTGCACCAGTCCTTCCACGAGATGTATTTTATGCCGTTGATTTCGCAGGATTGGTAAAAATCTAAAGTCTGCACTAGGAAAAATCTAAAGTTTATACTAGTAAAAATCTAAAGTTTTGAGCAAGAATTTTTTGAAAAAATTTAGTGTTTGTTTTGTATTGCTTTGATAATTAAGATGTTGTATTTGTGTGAGTGCGATTATTTTTCAAGGGTAGGTACAGATTGTACCCATCTTTTGTTTAGATTTTTCTTTTTTTATGCCTAAAATTTTTTTTGTCCCTATTCTATATTATTTTTGTGACTTAAATTTTGTAAATTGGCCATATTATGTCCTTAGTTGATGAGATTATCGGAGAAGAAGATGTGAAAACATTTTACATTCTCAAAAATTTGCAATGCAAGGGGTGGAATGACCGTTCTGTTATGAGAACAGAATATCCTATTACCGATGGGCGTATTGTCGTATCGAATGGCACTACTCCTAAAAGAGAAAGCGCCAAGCGTGCCGATTATGCTCTTCTTCACAATGGAAATCCAATTGCTATTGTGGAAGCAAAAAAGAGCGATGTCCATCTTTCGACAGGAATACAGCAGGCACTGAAATATGGTAATATGCTCGATGTTGCTGCAATTGCGGAACAATCCCGAAGAAATACAGAAAGGAA
>CACWOG010000213.1 GCA_902762455.1 uncultured Bacteroidia bacterium
TTGTATTCAACACGCTTAACGAGTTTCAAAACGAAGTCAACTGTTTCAGCATCAAAGCCTTTGGCTTTTATTTCATCGGCAGTCATATTGTTTTCGAGGTAGCAGTTTAGGATACCATCAAGAATATCGTATGGCGGTAAAGAATCCTGGTCCTTCTGGTCGGGGCGCAATTCCGCCGATGGAGCCTTTGTTATGATATTTTCAGGGATAATGTTTCCGCAATGTTCGTTGATATAGCGTGCAAGTCGGTAAACCTCAGTCTTATACACATCGCCAAGCAACGACAGCGAACCGCACATATCACCGTAAAGCGTCGAGTAGCCGACGGCTTCCTCGCTCTTGTTGGAAGTGTTGAGTAGAATGTTGCCGAACTTGTTGGAATATGCCATCAGTATGCTACCGCGCAGACGAGCCTGAATATTTTCCTCGGCAAGTCCCGGTTTCGTACCCTCGAAAGCCTCGCTCATAGCCATGCCAAACTGTTTACGCAAATCTTCAATTGGAATAATGTTATAGCTTGATTTTGTTCGTTTTAACATTTCTAAAGAGTCATCAACAGAGTGCGAACTGGAATAACAAGTTGGCATTAGAATCGAGTGGACATTTTCGCGTCCGAGAGCATTCACTGCAAGAGCCAAAACAACAGCAGAATCAATTCCTCCCGACAGACCGAGAACCGCCTTCTTGAAGTTCATCTTTGCAAAGTAGTCGCGCAGTCCAAGCGTAATCGCATTGAAAATACTTTCGGTGGTATCATTTTTGCGAAGCTCCTCTCCTGCCAACTTAAACGATTTTGTTTCAACATATTGCAAATCTTCATCGAACGACTTGCACTCGGCTATCACCTTGCCGTTCTCGTTGAAAGCAATGCTACGACCTTCATATATTAAATTGGTATTCGCACCGACCTGATTTACATTCAGCAACGGTAACTTGTATTTCTTTGCAACTTCCGAAAGTTTCTGCTGGTGGAAATTGTCGTGTGCATACGGAACAGCCGAAATGTTCACTATAAAGTCTGGCTCTAACTTGGCAAGCATATCCATAGGATAATCAAGCACATCGTCACCTACGAGCATTGCTATTTTTACACCATTCAGATTGACAAGGTCGAACTTGTCGCTTGCCTCGAAATACCTATGTTCATTCAACACATTTGCATTGGGAATAACCGTCTTGCACTGCGACTTGACATTGCCGTCGGCAATAAAGAGCGCAGCATTGAATAATCTTTTGCCGCGATTTTCCACATTAGCCAGAGGAGTACCGATAATTATTGGAATATCAGCACATTCTGCGATTATTTTTTCAACGGTTGCATTGCATTCCGACACGAAATCTGCCCTTTCAAGCAAATCGCAGGGACAATATCCGCAAACCGATAGTTCCGAAAACACAACAAGGTCGGCACCGTTTTCCTTTGCTTTACTTGCCGTAGAAATGATTTTCTGTGCATTGGACTCGAAATTTCCAATGTGGTAGTTCAATTGAGCGAGAGCTATTTTCATCGTTTATAAATTTTGGTGCGAAAGTAATAAAAAGAAATATAATATTGCAAACATCAATAAAACAATGTAAATTTGCACTAAAATAACAATTATTGTATGAAGACTGTAAAATACTATCTATCAATAGTATGGAAGAAGAAAATATGGATTTTGGCTGTTACCGCAGTCGCTACTGTTGCGTCATATATCTACACACTGCCATCGGTAAAGCCTTACCTATACGAAGCAAAATATGAACTCCGCGCTAAAAATGTGAGGAGTATCGGATTCATTGACATTGATTATGTTGTAAATTCGGTTCGCTACGATGAAAATTTCAGGCAGTCGATAATTAGCAAGGCTGGAGAAGACAGCAAACTGACAGAAAACAACTACAGCAAACGCATTCTAATCACAAACGACACTAAGACAACCTTGTCGGCAAAGGGCGAATCAAAGGAAGAAGCCACTCGTCTGGCAGACATACTATATCAATCGTTCAACGAACAGATTAGGTCGTATCTTACAGAAAATCTCGACCAACTCAGCGCACCGCTGGCTGACAAGATTAAGGCGCAAGATACCGAGAATGACTCCATTGTGAAATTAATGGAAACTCGTATTGTCGAAATCTATGAAGCCGTGAAAGGAGAATCGGGAAAGACATACGAACAGATTATAGGCAGGATTGACAGCAATGTTGCAAATGCAATAAACACAGACCCTAAGATTGCGAAACTTAAAGCAGGACTTGAACAAAACGCAAAGTACATAACCAACACAAGCGCAATGATAAACGAGGCTTCAATCGACATCAGCGAACTCGACAGTTTCTTTGATGTGCTGCATGTGCCTTCTACCATGATTTCTCCTGCACCAAACAGACTTATGCGAGTGGTGGCAACAGCAGTAATTTCGTTCCTGTTTATGGTGTTTGTCTTCATATTCGCCGACTTCTATAGGAACTACAACCGCGACGAAAAAGCACAAGCCTAAAAGTCAAGCAGTCCGACGATGGAAATTCGTAAACTCCTGAACAACCGCATATTAAAGAATGTAACACTGTTGGTGTCGGGAACCGCTATAGCACAAATAATACTGATGCTTTTTCAGCTTGTCCTGCGCAGGCTCTACTCTCCTGAAGTTTTCGGGGCTTTTTCGGTATATATGAGTATCGTCGGGATTTTGGTAATCTTATCGACAATGCGTTACGAACTTGCCGTAGTGCTTCCCAAGGAAGACAGAAAAGCATCGGGACTTGTCGCAGGTGGAATTCTCATTTCTCTGGCAATCAATATCTTGGTGCTAATCATAACGATTATTTTCAAGGCTTACATTATCAAATGGCTGGATTTTCCCGCAGAATACGGATACTGGCTCTATTTTGTGCCATTGTCAACCTTCCTTTTTTCTACATACCAGTTCTTTAACTACTGGCTTACAAGGAATTCCGCATTCAAGGCCATTTCCATAAACAAGGTGTCGAGACGGCTCTCGGAAGGAATCGTGCAGACAATATTCGGAGCGGTAAAATCGGCATCGGGACTATTTACGGGCGACATTGTCGGAAATGCTGCCAACATAACCGCAGGGTTTTATCAGGCAAAGCGCAAGGGATTCACATTCTGCAACTTGTCGTGGCGAAAAATAAAGGCTTCGCTAAAAAGGTATTCATCGTTTCCTAAATACCAGACTATCCCCGCAGTGCTGAACACAGCAAGCATGTTGCTCCCGATATTCCTCATAAACAAGTTCTACAGTTCCGAAACGGCAGGATACTTTGACCTTAGCAGACAAATGCTAATTGTACCAATATCATTTATTACGGCATCTTTATCTCAAGTATTGCTAAAGGAACTGAGTGACAAGGTTAAAAACAATGCTAAGCTAACGCCAAGCATATTGAAAACCGCAATGTACCTGAGCATCGGCATAATTCCGTTTATGGTTGTCATAATGATTTGGGGCGAAGGACTGTTTTCATTTTTCTTCTCCGAAACTTGGAGAGTATCAGGCAGTTATTCGGCAATACTGGCACCTGCTTTTGCCGTACAGTTCATAGTTTCACCTTTGAGCATAAGTTTTACCGTACTTGAAAAACTGAAAGTCCTTGCCGCATGGCAGATTTGCTATTTCGGTGCTGTGCTCGCTTTGCTAAGTTTGAGTTACCTGCCTATAACACACTTCCTTGCAATATACACGGGCATCAACATCATTGCCTACACGATATATTTCCTACTGATTATCAACTGCACACGCAAATACGACAAACGCACTGGAAATGAAAGCTAAGCTCATATCAAACAATATTCTGCATCTGCTGATGTTCGTGTGCTTCTACCTTGTGATGCTGTACGAATATTTTGATTTTATAGTGCCTCTATACGCAACAGCCAACAACTTCGTGCTATCATACGGCACAACTACTATATGTGTCGGATTTGTAATGCTTTTCGTTCTTATGGTGCGTCTGTTTGTCAACAAAAGCATTTCCGACTTCTCCTACGCAATCAGTATGTTTGTAGCAATTACTTTCGCCGTACCATCAATAATAATGTACCAGTTTGGCAACTGCACGATAT
>CACWOG010000214.1 GCA_902762455.1 uncultured Bacteroidia bacterium
GAATCAGATATGGAAACTGATTATCAAATAATGCATACTAATGGAAGTAGTGTTTTTACCATAAGTGAAAAAGAAACTCAAGGAACAGGTCGTCGAGCACAAGGGATACACCGTCAGCTACAACACCACCTGGCTCATTCCCAACTGGGTAGCCTACGAACTTACCGACGAGGAAGTTGTAGGGCAAATTTCGCGAGCCGACAAGTTTGTCCCCGACCCCGACATCAAAGGACGCTGCTCCACCACCGACGACTACAAAGGCTCGGGCTACGACCGCGGGCACATGGCTCCTGCCGGCGATATGAAATGGGATGCCAAAGCAATGGAAGAAAGTTTCTACACCACCAACATCTGCCCGCAGAACCACAACCTCAACTCAGGCGACTGGAAGGAACTCGAAGAGCAGGTGCGCGACTGGGCAATAAAGAACGAAAAGGTGTATGTGGTGTGCGGACCAATCGTCAAGAAGAATTATGCAACAGTCGGTGCAAACAATGTAGCTGTACCAGATTCGTTCTACAAGGTTGTGCTGATGTACAGGGACGGTAGCTGGCGTTCGCTCGGGTTTGTCTTTGCAAACAAGGCTGGCAACAAACCACTCGACACCTACGCAAAGTCCGTCGATGAAGTGGAAAAACTCACCGGTCTGGACTTTTTCTCCATCCTGCCAGATGAAATTGAAAACGAAATAGAGAAAAACGGGTCGTTTGAAGAATTTGAGAGATAAACACAAATTATGAAAAAAGAAAACATTAATAATTTTGACAGGTTAGTCTGCAATATAACGAATATTCAAGATGTATTGCAGGCACAAGCGGCACATGCAATTAACACCGCCTTGACGGTACGCAATTGGCTTATAGGATATTATATAGTTGAATATGAGCAGAACGGAGAAGATAGAGCACAATACGGAGAAAACTTATTGAATAAACTTTCTAAAAGGATAAATAGAAAAGGACTAGAACCGAGAAGACTGCGAGAATTTCGTCAGTTTTATCAAACATATCCTCAATTAAGTATTGTAGTTGAAAAATATCTAAACGATAAAGGTTCTTTATCATTAGATTCGACGGAGTCAAAATGGCAGTTACCAACCGCCATTTTTGAAAATCAACCCAATGGTTTACAGATTTGGCGGTTGCCAACCGCCAAATTGAAAGAGGAAACAAATTTATGGGAAACTCCTCCAGAAAAGCTATTTAACCGTCTATCTGCCACTCACTTAATTTATCTTTCTGGAATCACAGACCCACTAAAACGAGCTTTTTACGAACAAGAATCCATAAATGGTTGCTGGACAGTAAAGGAACTCGACAGACAAGTTTCGTCTCTATATTACGAGCGTTTAGGTTTGTCAAAAAACAAAAAAGCACTGCAAAAGCAATTGGCAAAGAACAATAAACCGATTGTGGCTACAGATATTATACGAGATCCCGTTTCTCTTGAATTTCTCGGGTTGCAGTCACAAGATGTTTTTACTGAAACTAAATTAGAATCTGCAATACTCAATCACTTACAACAGTTCCTATTGGAAATGGGTTCGGGATTTTGCTTTGAAGCTCGGCAAAAACGAATTTTAGTTGACAATGACTATTACAAGGCAGACTTAATATTTTATCACCGTATCTTAAAGTGCCACATAATAGTAGATTTAAAAATTGACCGGTTTAAACACGAATATGCCTCACAATTGAATTTATATCTAAACTATTTCAAACACGAAATTATGTGCGATGACGACAATCCTCCAATAGGATTGCTTCTTTGTACCGATTACGGAGAAACTACAGTAAAATATGCTACGGAAGGGCTGTCGCAAAATCTATTCGTAAGTAAATACCAAATTCAACTCCCATCAGAAAACGAAATAAGAAATTTCCTTATGGAAAACATTCCAGAAAAAGAATATAAAAATGAATAATCGCATACAATTATGTCTTCATTTCTCAAATTTCTCTTCCGCACAATCCTAATCCTGCTAATAATTGCAGTGCTCACAATAGGAGGCTACATCGCATACCTGCAAATAAACTACTACCGCATAGATGACAATACGGAACTTCCAGTCTGCAATCCGCGTACTGAAACCGTCAAAATAGGGAAAGACTACACCGTTATGACCTACAACATCGGTTTCGGAGCCTACGACCACGAGTTCTCGTTCTTTATGGACAAGGGACGGATGAACGACGGCAGCGAAGTGAGCGGCACTTACGGCAAGGCACGAAGCAAAGAAATAGTGGAGACAAACACACACGGTGCAAAAAGTCACATCGAAAAGCATAGCCCCGACTTCTGCATAATGCAGGAAGTCGATACCGCCTCGACACGCAGTTTCTTCATCAACCAGCGCAACATCATCGAGTCGGCTTTCAATGATTACTGCAGCGTTTATGGCGAAAACTTCCATAGCTCATACCTATGCTACCCGATTAACGACCCGCACGGAAGCGTCCGCGCCGGACTTCTCACGCTCAGCCGCTACAAAATCGCCAATGCTGTGCGCCGCAGTTATCCCGTTGACGAAAGTTTCATAACCAAGTTCTTCGACCTCGACAGATGCTTCGTCATTACACGCATTCCAACCAACACCGACAAGGAACTCGTGCTGATAAACAGCCATATGTCGGCATACGACGAAGGTGGACTCATCAGGCAGCAGCAACTTGAACTTTTGCGCAATGTACTTACCGAAGAATACAACAAAGGGAACTATGTCATCGTTGGCGGTGATTTCAACCACGCGCTATGCGGAACCGTAGAAGCCTTCGCCAGCCAGCAGCAGGTTCCCGACTGGGTTTCGGTGATGGAAGACAAGGAAATTCCCGAACATTTCAGAATCGTGGAAGCCAAAAACACACGCGAAGTCCCCACCTGCCGCAGCACCGATATGCCATACACCAAAGGCGTGAACTATACCGCAGTCCTCGACGGATTCATCGTTTCGGACAACATCGAAGCCGAAGCCGTAAACTATGATGCCGACTTCATGTACAGCGACCACAATCCGGTGATAATGACATTCAAGTTGAAAATTAAAAGTGTATAATATATGACAGAAATTGTCTATAAAGAGGAATCATATAAGATAACAGGGGCAATCTATGAAGTATATAATACATTGGGGGCAGGATTCCTCGAGAGTGTATATCAGGAGGCATTGGAATATGAGTTATCCCAAAGAGGGATTCCTTTTATGTCACATCCAGAGTTAAAGATTAAATATCACGACATTGTCCTGTCTCACAAATTTATACCGGATATTGTATGTTACGACAAGATAATAGTTGAACTGAAGTCTGTATCGGAGATTTGCGATTCACATTTTGCACAACTGATAAATTATTTGAAGGCAAGCAATATGAAACTGGGATTGCTCGTGAATTTTGGAACCACGCCAAAGGTTGACATTCGTAGGTTTGCCTTGTAGGTTTTTTCGCTACGCTCAAAACAAATAAGACAACCACGAATTGCACGAATTGACACGAATGAATGTTCACACTTGTGTGAACTTATATGAGCAAATGCGAATACTTTTCGTGTACATTCGTGTTATTCGTGGTAAAAAAGTGGCAAAAAAGTGGTAAAAAAAAGCCCCGCACGAAGCGAGGCCTTTAAATTTATCGCTATTGTAAGATTACTTTACAACGTTGATTTTGATAACGTTTTCGTTAACCTTTACGAAGTAGGTTCCGTTTGCGAAGTTGCTAGCGTCGATAGTCTGGTTCGAAGCAGCATTTTCGATGCTTGCTACAACCTGACCGAGTGAGTTGACAACAACGATGGTAGCACCTTCTGCGTTAGCAACGGTGAACATATCGTTTGCCGGGTTTGGATATACAGAAACTGCTTCTGCAATGTTTTCTTCAACTGAAGTAACATTCAAAGTAACAGGAATGCAGTGGCTGTTGTTTGACAAATCAGGATCGTTGCCAGTGTATGAAATAGTGAAGCATACATTGACTGTGCCAGAAAGACCAGCGTCAATCATATCCTGAGCAGTTATAGTATAAGAATATGGCTCTGGCAAAAGATTGT